>NZ_JAUBQU010000020.1:22686-72406 GCF_036701435.1 Microcoleus sp. Pol12A5 | reverse complement strand
AAGGCGAAAAAGTCATCGACGGGAAAATCTAAGCTTAAAATACTATCAATCTCATCGACAAATATAAAAATTCGCTCGTTAGGAAATCTTGCTAATAATACCTCTTCAATAAATTGACTCAATCTTTGCAGGAGAGAAACTTCTTCTTGTTCTTGCCACCAGGTTTTTAAATTGACTTTTCCTACAAGATGGAAACTGCGCCACAAATCCCCAACAATTCCTTTGTACCACTGTAAGGGAGTAATGTTTTCGCTGCCGATGCGGGTCATGTCGATCGTACTGCACTGAAACCCTTCGGCTTGCAGTCGGTGCAGGGTGCGAACGAGAAGGGAAGATTTGCCCATTTGCCGGGAATTGAGAACGTAGCAAAACTCGCCGAGTTTTAAGGCTTCATAAAGTTCGATATCTGCTTGTCGTTGGACATAGGTAGGCGCATCAGTTGTGAGACTGCCACCAATTTGGTAAGAGTAATCTTTCATAGTTGATATTTAATTGTTATCGTGTAAAATGAGCCGGAAAATATTACCATATAAGCACTTTGGAAATTGAATCTGAACGATCAATGACTCGCCTAAAATAATTTTAATTTATAAAGTTGTTTAGGAAAGACTTTAAAAAATAAGACTAGACAAATTATATTTTAAATTATATTTAATATCTGCCCTAGCCGTCCAAGCTTAAAGAGAAAAGAGACAAGTCGAAGTGAATTTATCACCATTCACGATGTTCATTGGGGCATTGAAACTTTCATATAGCCCTCAAACAAGTATGTGCAATTTGTCGGTTCATTGTGAGAGACACCTTCGCGATCGAGACTCACATATTTTCCTCACTTCACGCCTTTATCAAATTGGAGTTGATGCGCTCTAAAAAGATAATTAGCAATTGGTATGAAGTCCAAAGAAATCTGTTCACTTTAGTTGTCCGTGAGTATATTTTTGCGAACCTTAGCAGTGATGGCACGATGTAGAACGCATAGATAATGTTTTTTGTCAATCCTTAAGTCCTAGATTTACCTAATCTTTACATTTTCCCCACCAAAAATTAGCCCAACCTTTACATAATTACACCCAAAAGAGAGTTACAAATATAACAGACAAACAGTCATCCCTCGGAGGTATTATTATGGCAAAGGCAGCGTGGAAATTTTTAATGAGCACTTCATTAGTGGCTAGCATGAGCGCAATCACAGCGGCCTCATCTTTTGCTGCCTCTTTAACAAACCCTACTGTCTCTGGAACAGCCGGCACTGACTACTTGCTCTACAAACAAGTTGGTAATCAAACGGTTCGCGACGACTCAGCCTCTTTATCCACTGTATTAGAAGGTTCCGCGGCGAGCCCTGGTGGGAACGTCGAACTGTTTGCCAATAGCGAAACGAGCTTGTACACGACTCCCTTTTCTTCTGTCGGTCTTACCAATTTCAAGACAGCTCCCATTACGAGCTTGACCGGCTCCCTCTTCGGCATGAATCTTATCCTCAGCAGCCTGAATGGAGCAGACTGGTTTACAACCAAAAAAGGTACCTATGACACCAGTTATGGGGCAGATAACCTCGCTAACAGATGGTTTAAGGATGTCTTTGCTGCTAACGGGTTCAGCAGCGTGATTAGTCTATTCGGTTCAACCATCTACAATACCGGTTTAAATGCAGGCGTCTTCCAACGATTCAGTGACTCCAACGTTTCTTATGTGAATCAGGACACCGCTACCAGTGATATTAAGATTGGCTTAGCCGGTCACTTCGATGCAAAAACACTATTACTAAAATCCCTACCGTCTAGTGTCGTGGGGATATTGGGCACCAAACCGCTACAAGCGAGCGAAGTTATCAAAGTGACCTACGGCGGCGTGACTCAATACAAGTACAGCTTTAACGCCACTGGGTCGGGACTTACAGCAGCAGACGACGGAATTTCTCACAACGGCAACTACGAACTCACAGTCCAACCAGTACCAGAACCCACCACGATGTTAGGACTTGCTCTTGGCGCGAGTGGTTTGTTGGCGGCTAAGCGCAAGCGGACCAAAATCTCCTAAATTTTTTTTACTAAGCTCCTTTTTGTTGTGAAACCGCAGTTCAACGCAGATTATGAACTTTTCATCTGCATTTACCTGCGGCTTTTTTATAGCAACCGCCTTGGCGGTTAAGCCATAGACTGAAGGAGTGCGATTTTTATCTACTATTAAATCGCGGGGCGTAGCTACCCCGAAAATCGCGAAGGTATTTCGATTGTATTCTGGATTAATGGCGCGTTGGTTGTAACAATAACAAATCAAGGCAAAAAAGTCATCAACTGGAAAATATAAACTTAAAATACTATCAATTTCATCGACAAATATAAAAATTCGCTCCTCCGGAAATCTCGCTGATAATATGTCTTCAATAAATTGACTCAATCTTTGCGGGAGAGAAACTTCTTCTTGTTCTTCCCACTAGGTTTTCAAGTTAAATTACCCTAAAAGATAAAAGCCACGCTTTAAATCCCCAACGATTCCTTTATACCACTGTAAGGGAGTAATGTTTTCGCTGCCCATAGGGGTCATGTCGATCGTACTGCATTGAAATCCCTCTGCTTGCAATCTATGGAAGGTGCGAACGAGAAGGGAAGATTTGCCCATTTGTCGGGAGTTGAGGACGTAGCAAAACTCGCCGAGTTTTAAGGCTTCATAAAGTTCGGAATCGGCTTGTGGCACTACGTATGTAGGCGCATCACTGGCGAGACTGCCACCAATTTGGTATGTTACTTGGGTCATGCGGTTGATGGGTGGGTTGAAAGGTGAAAGTTTATAAAAAGAGGTAGTCCGATCCTTAATGTTTGTCACCCTCCCTACTTAATTATAATCCCTCCTTAAAAGTTACGTTTTTAGAGTATTTTATTTAAAAATAATATTGACCAAGTAACGAGTGGAAGTTATTTTACAATATAAATCGCCTAATCTTTTTAATTTATATTAACATTGAAATTAACAGCAAACAAGGAGAATCAATATGCTCGTTCAAGAACAACCGACCCAATCTAAACAAATGACCCTAGACGAGTTTCTGGACTGGTATCCAGAGGGTGAAGGTCGCTTTGAACTACAGGATGAAACTGTTATAGAAATCCAAGCAACTGGAACTCACGAAAAAGTAGGGGGCTTACTTGCCATTGAAGTGGGAGTAGAAATTAAACGTTTGACTTTGCCCTATTTCATTCCCCGACAAGGAATTATTAAGGCTATTGATTCTGATAAGTCTGGCTACAGCCCAGATGTGATGGTATTAGATTGGCAACAAATTGAAACGGAACCAATGTGGAAAAAGCGCTCGACTATTACCAGAGGTGAAAATATCCGTTTAGTCATCGAAATCGTGAGTACGAATTGGCCAAATGACTACTTAATAAATTTAGCAGAATATGAAAAATTGGCAATTCATGAATACTGGATTGTCGATTATTTAGGTTTAGGTGGCAGAAGATATATTGGCAACCCCAAGCAACCAACTATTTACGTAAACCAATTGGTTGACGGTGAGTATATAGTTAATCAGTTTAGAGGTGATGATGTGGTGCGATCGCTTGCTTTCCCGGATTTAAACTTAACGGCAGAACAAATTTTTCAGGTGGGGCAATAACTAAATAAAGTTGTGCGAACCAAAATACAGGCGGTACAACTCGCAGCTTAGCGTACAGCGGTTGTTATTGATATGAATCAGCCCCATACTCAATAATTTAGCAGCCACTATCGGATCTAATTCCACTCCGTGTTCCGATTTTACCACTTGTTTAAGTGCAACCGCGAGTTCGGGATACTCTTGCAATGTTACCCAAAAATTCCGCAAGTAATCTTTATAAATTCCCGCTATTGTGGGAGCTTCTTGTAGTAGCTGATCTAGCGTTACACTGTTGTAACAGAGGTGGTAAAAAGCTAGCCGCACCAGATAAGGATGTCCCCCCACCATTGCCATCAGTCGCTCGGCATCCAGGCTATCTGTCCAATCCACTCCGTGACGCTGCGCTAAAGCAAGTATCTGCTCTTCTGTAAAATAGGGCAATTGCAGCGGTAAACCGACATTAAAAGGCGATTCAGTGAGCTTTAAAGGAATATAAATTTCTGTGGAGTGAAGAACGATTAACCGCAGTTTTCCCAAAGTTTCAATCCGCTTTGCTTCTTCATGCCAGCTTCGCAGCAGAGGCAAAAATTCTCGGGCAATTTTTGGATATTCAAAAATTATATTTACTTCATTTAAAGCTAACACAAGAGGGGTACTTATTTGTGCTAATACATATTGTTGCAAATAGATGGTACAGCTTACTTTGCTACCCATGTCTTCATCCCAATAATCATCTAATAGAGGTGGTAATTCTAGGTTACGGCTGATGTTGGCACAAAACCAGCGTAAAAATTTATTGATATTGGCTAAGACAGCTTCCTCGGCTTGCTGAAAATCTAAACTTACAGTTCGATAGTCAAGAGAAGTCGCGCGCTCTAAAATGCGTAGCAGAAGGGAACTTTTTCCCATCTTCCTGGGAGCTTTAATCCGCAGCACACTTCCTGGTTTGGCAATCTCTCGATAAGCGAGTTCTTCAATTAGCGGGTGAGGGATATAAAATGGCGAATCCAGGGGTACGGGAGAGCCGGGAAATTCTAAAGGTGTTGCTAGGCATTTGCTGCGGGTAAATGCTTCAATTAATTCTTGTTCCTCTGCGGTCAGGGAATGTGATTCTACACAAGAGCGAAAATTTGATTTGCTAATAGATGTCTGCAAGATTTGAGAGAGAGATTGCCACAAGGATGAAGCGATGTTTCTCAGGTAATGCTCTCCGTAATGAGAGACCGATGCGATACTTGTATAAGTCTTGCCTTCCCAAACTTGGCGGAGTATGATTTCTTGTACTGGATATAAATCTTTTTGTAATCGCACACGAATTAGCTGTAATACCTCATCTATCGTCATAACTGGCAATAACCATATAAGTGTATCGTTGATATTATCACTTATGATTGACGGTAAAGCTGAGAGCGATCGCCTATTGGATTGCGACAGGCTCCTGTCGGGACATTTCTCACGGGGTAATTGGTGACATTGGTTAATTCTCCCGCGAAGAGTAGCACTATCAATAAAGAATTCCCTCGCGGGGTGGGGGGGGGTGTATTTAACCTGTGTGCACTTTTCAAGGGTACAAGAGTTAACCCACCTCTACAGGTTGTTGAGAATGGTTTTCTTCGTTAAGTTAAATCCGTGACATCCGTTAAATCTGGTGATTGCCCCGTTGCCAGACTGATCGCTGAGTGGTATAACCTAATTTCAATGGGCGCTGGCGCTCCTACTGGAAAGGAATCTGCGCTCAGTTTTTCTTGATCCTTGGCTAAAATGTCATGCCGGTGTCACAGTTGGTAGTGAAGGCAGAATTAAAAATGTGACAGTTGACCTTGCTAAGGCTGAGTCGATTGATGTTAAGTTAATTAACACGAGTTTCATCTTGCTGTATCTACTCATCACAAGTGTTAAGTTTGAAACTCTAATTCTTCTTTTTGGGCCAGCAGTTTTTCAAATTCTCCTGTAACCACGTTTAAAAAATCTTAGCAAATAACCGAGTTAATTTGATGGAAATGGTTCATGAAATGTTTTCAAATTATTTTATTCCTCACGGTCATTGCTACTTGTGGAAGCCGGGATTAGTGGGGCTACACGTTTTGTCCGATGGCTTGATAGCCGTCGCTTATTTTTTGATACCGTTCACGCTGATTTATATTGTCAAAAAGCGGAAAGATGTGCCTTTTGACTGGGTTTTCATGCTGTTTAGCTCTTTTATTATCTGCTGCGGGATTACCCATATTATCGAAATATGGACGCTGTGGCATCCTAATTATTGGTTTTCTGGTTTTCTTAAAGGGATTACAGCGCTGATTTCGCTATCTACAGCAGTAGTGCTGGTTGAACTAATCCCAAAAATCTTGGCTATCCCCAGTCCAGATCAATTGGCGGTGGCAAATTTAGCTTTACAAAATGAGATTGGCGAGCGCAAACAAGCTCAAGAAGCACTCTCGGAATTAATGCTAGAATTGGAAAAACGGGTGATGGAGAGGACGATGGCTTTAGAAGTTGCTAATGAACTTTTGCAACAGGAAAATCGCGATCGCTCTTTGGCTGAAAATTCATTGCGGCACTCGGAAGCTAAACTGCGAGAACAAACTCTGCAGCTAGAGAACGCTCTGCAACAGCTTAAAGGCGCTCAAGCTCAACTCGTGCAAACTGAAAAAATGTCGTCTTTGGGGCAAATGGTAGCTGGGGTTGCTCACGAAATCAATAACCCTGTTAACTTCATTTATGGCAATCTGATTCCGGCGGAGGAATACATTAAAGATATTTTGGCATTGATTAAGGCTTATCAAGTTTATTACCCCACTCCTGCGCCGGAAATTGCAGACAAGATTCACACTATCGAACTCGATTTTATTTTAAAAGACCTGCAAAAACTTTTTGGTTCGATCAAAATAGGAGCAGAGCGAATTAGGGAAATTGTTAAATCTTTACGAACTTTTTCCCGGTTAGACGAAGCCGACATGAAAAAGGTAAATATTCATGAAGGACTCGATAGCACTTTAATGATTTTGCAGCACCGCTTGAAAGAACAACCAAACCGTCCGCCTATCCAAGTGATTAAAGAGTATGGAGATTTGCCTAAATTGGAATGCTACGCTGGACAGCTTAACCAAGTATTTATGAACATTTGTTCTAATGCTATTGATGCTTTAGAACAGATTGTCCAGCAGGGATATTCGACCAACGGCTATTGGGAAAATAATTTCGGTGACGACTTACAAAACCCCCATTGCCCACTGCTAAAAATTCGCATCCGCACGCTTTTAGTTGATGGCAAGTGGGTGCAGATTCACATTGCTGATAATGGCACTGGCATAGATTATGATGCGATCGCTAAAATTTACGATCCATTTTATACGACGAAACCTATCGGTGCTGGTACCGGGCTGGGTTTGGCAATTGCTTATCAGATTATTCAAGCCCATGAAGGTTATTTGCGCTGCACTTCCGAGGTTGGGAGAGGTACTGAGTTTATCATTGAAATTCCTTTGCGATCGCAATTTGGCGAGCACCACCTATTTCAGAAGCAAGCTGTTATGAACAAGCTGAGTTAAGGCGTTAATAAATAATGCTGAATCCAGCTACAACTTTGGGTTTCTTTTATTTTTTGCCTAACTTTAGGCCTCATCAAATCCCTATTATCTGCCAATAACAAGTATTATGTGGGAAGCACTCAAAAATATTTTTTCCCCAACTCAGTATATGCCTCACGGTCATTGCTATCTTTGGCAAACGCCTTTAGTGTGGCTGCACGTAACTGGGGACTTTTTAATCGCGATCGCCTACTATTCAATTCCGGCGATGCTAATTTATTTTATCTTCAAGCGGCGCGATGTTCCTTTTTTAGGAATATTTGCTTTATTTGGTGCATTTATTATTCTGTGCGGCACGGGTCACTTGCTAGACATTTGGACGTTGTGGCATTCCGCTTATTGGCTGTCGGGGATTGAAAAAGGAATTACTGCACTTGTTTCCTGCTTCACGGCGGCCTCGATGGTAACACTATTACCCCAGTTTTTGTCTTTAAAAACCCCGCAAGAATTAGAGGCCATAAATCGCAAGTTGCAGACTGAGATTGCTGTGCGTGAAGATGCAGAATTAGCGTTGCGCTACGCTTATGATGATTTAGAAATTAAAGTCCAAGAGCGCACCGTACAGTTGACAGAAATTAATGGTCATTTAGAAGCAGAAATAAGAGAAAGAATAGCCGCTGAATCCGCTTTACGCGAACGAGAAACTAGGTTAACAGAACAACAAAATGGTTTGCTAGAATTAGCAAAAAATTCTAGTATCTACGAGGGAAATATCGGCGAGGCGTTGAGAGAGATTACGCAAATGGCAACTCGTACCCTGAATGTCGATCGGGCAAGTATTTGGTTTTATCAGGAAGATAAATCCGCAATATGCTGTGCGGATATTTACGAACTGACTCCCAATCAACACACCGCGGGTGCAGAACTGAAAGTTGCTGACTATCCTAGCTATTTCCAAGCTTTGAATACACAACAGGCGATCGCAGCAGTTGATGCCAAAACCGATCCCCGCACCCGAGAATTTAGCGAATCTTATTTGACGCCTTTAAACATCTCGTCGATGCTAGATGTTCCTATTACCCATCAAGGACAAATTGCGGGTGTAATTTGTTTAGAACATCAGGGAACGACCAGGAATTGGACGCTCGACGAACAAAGCTTCGCTAGCTATGTGGCGCAGATCGCAGCTTTAGCAATGCAAGCTCGCGATCGCAAGCAAGCGGAGTTAAACTTGCGTTCTGTCACCGAACGCTTGCAATATTTACTGGCGACTACTCCGGCGGTGATTTTTAGCTGCAGATTAGGGGGAAATTATGACGTAACATTTGTCAGCGATAATATTGTTTCAATGATTGGTTACGAAGCGCAAGAATTTCTTGATGGTTCCCTTGATTGGCATAGCCTAGTTCATCCAGAAGATCGAGAAATTGTTGCTACTTCATACGCTCAGATATTGGAAAAAGAATCGATTTCCTACGAATACCGCGAACGGCACAAAGACGGTAGTTATCGCTGGATTTACGATGAGATCAAGTTAGTCAAAAATTCTGCTGGCATACCTGTGGAGTGCGTGGGTTATGGAGTAGATATTACTGCTCGCAAACAGGCGGAAGCAGCTTTGCAGCAACGAGTAAAAAGAGAGCGGCTCGTGAATGCTATTCAAGAGCGGATTCGCTCCTCTCTTAACGTCGAAGAAGTAATGACAATGGCTGTGGAAGAAATCCGGCAGTTTTTGTCAACTGATAGAACAGTTATTTACCGCTTTAACCCAGATTGGAGTGGATTTATAGCCGTCGAGTCAGTATCTGTAGGTACGATGCCGATTTTGGGGATTGACATTAATGACCCTTGTTTTCGAGAACACTACGTCTCTGTTTACGAGGAGGGACACCTGCGCGCGATCGACAATATTTATACGGCAGGTCTTTCAGAGTGCCACGTTAATTTACTGAGCGAGTTGGAAATTAAAGCTAACCTCGTGGTTCCCATTTTGCAAGGTGAAAAACTATGGGGGCTACTAATTGCTCATCACTGCCGCAGTTACAGGCATTGGACCTCTTCTGAGATAGAGTCTCTCCAGCAAATTTCAGTGCAGCTAGCAATTGCGATCCAGCAATCTACCCTTTTTGAACAAGCCAAAACAGAAATTGCCGATCGCAGATTAGCAGAAACAGCTTTACAAAAAGCTGTTGTAGCTGCGGATACAGCTAACCGCGCCAAGAGCGAATTTCTTTCTTCTATGAGCCACGAATTGCGGACTCCCCTGAATGCCATTCTCGGATTTAGCCAGGTGATGGTGCGCGATTCATCTCTCAACAATCAACACCAACAGCACCTAGAAATTATTAATCGCGCAGGTGAACACTTGCTTGCTCTAATTAATGACATTTTGGAAATGTCCAAAATTGAAGCGGGCAGAAGTCAGCTTAATGAAAGCAGTTTTAATTTAATGCGGTTGCTAAAAACCTTAGAAGAAATGTTTAGATTAAAAGCTAAATCTAAGAAATTGCAGCTAAATTTGGAAGTGGGTGACGGCGTACCACACTTTGTTACGGGAGATGAAGGTAAATTGCGGCAAATTTTGATTAATCTTGTAGGAAATGCGATCAAGTTTACAGATATGGGTAGTGTTACTTTGCGAGTAAAAAATCAGGTACAAGAAAGTTTGAGATCTGAAAACGCAGAGTTTGGGGACACACAAACAAAACTGGCTGGCGCGGGTTGTGAACATTCCGAAAGCTTAGCGGTTGAAACCACAGCTATACCAAAAAAAACCGGATGGTGCACTGGTTTTAATCAGTCCGAAAGCTTGACGAACTTTAGTTGTGTAGACGCGAATGACCTTCGTGCGGAATTTTTACGCCTTCAGTTTGAAATTGAAGATACTGGTCTTGGCATTGCCCCAGAAGAGATGAATAAGTTATTTGAACCCTTTGAGCAAACAAAAACAGGTCAAAAATCTCAACAGGGGACGGGGTTAGGTTTACCAATTAGCCGCAAATTTGTACAAATGATGGGAGGAGATATTACTGTCAACAGTACACCTGAGTTGGGAAGTAAGTTTGCATTTGATATTCAAATCAGCCTTGCCACTCCCAGCGAGATTAAAATCCTTAAACCGCAGAAAAAAGTAATTGGTTTAGCACCGAATCAACCAGAATACCGGATTTTGGTTGTTGACGATCGCGCCGATAACTGCCTAGTCATAGAGAGATTATTGTCACCACTAGGCATCCTCGTGCGAGAAGCTAGAGATGGTGAAGAAGCTATTGCTGTATGGAAGGATTGGCAACCGCACCTGATCTGGATGGATATGCAGATGCCTGTCATGGATGGCTATGAAGCCACCAGAAAAATTAAAGCTCATCCTCTCGGAAAACAAACTGTAATAGTTGCTCTTACTGCTAGCGCTTTTGAAGAGGAACGACAAACTATTTTAGGAGCAGGCTGCGATGATTTCATGCGTAAACCCTTCGATGCAAAGATATTATTTGCGAAAATGGAAGAACTTTTAGGAGTGCGTTACATTTACGAGGAATCTGTTGATGCACCACCACAAGAAAATGAAATCAAAATTAGCGGAGGGACTAGCAATCAATCGGTAGAGTCACAACTCGGTCAAATGCCTATTGAGTGGGTAGAAAAGATATCTCATGCTGCTCATGAATGTTGCGACGATAAAATTCTCAAGTTGATTGAGGAAATGCCGAGCGAATTTGATTTTGCAGCACAATATTTAACTACTTTGGTGCAGGATTTCCTATTTGACGACATTATAGATATAGCGCAGTCAGCAGTTGCGACGGTGTGAAAACACCTGTTTTCAAGTAATCTAAACTTAGGAGCCTATTTCATTTAAAAAAGACCTAACATTAAGCCGCAATAGCGTCTCCTTGCAATCTTTTTTTAGGAGAGCAAAGCGGAATTTATACTTCTTCGTGTTTTTGAGGGAAACTTCTTAAGTGTTAATATCTTTTATCTTGACAAACTACCGTGAGTGATCGCATGGACAGCCATCAATATCCTACAATCCAAGCCAACATTTTAGTAGTTGATGATAAGCCCGATAATGTGCGGCTTTTATCTACAATCTTGACCGAACAAGGGTATCAGGTTCGTAAAGCGCTGAACGGACAAAGGGCGATCGCTACAGTGCAAGAGTTTCCGCCGACCCTAATTTTGCTGGACGTGATGATGCCAGATATGAATGGATATGAGGTATGTGCAAATTTGAAAGCTTCACCAAAAACCAGTTCCATTCCCGTGATTTTCTTAAGCGCCTTAGATGACGTTGTAGATAAGGTGAAAGCCTTTGATGTGGGAGCAGTTGACTACATTACTAAACCTTTTCACGGTAAAGAAGTATTGGCACGAGTGGCAAATCAGTTAACTATTCAAACTCAACAACAGTTACTTCAACAGCAAACGAAGCAATTCCAAGAACTTGTCGATCGTTTGCAAAATGAAATTAAAGAGCGGCAGGGGGTGGAGCTAGCTTTACGGCTTGCTCAAACAAAGTCGGATCATTTATTGCTGAATATTTTACCAGCAGCGATTGTTGAAAATTTGAAAAAGGGCGAGGGTTCTCCTGCCCAGAGGTTTGATTCAGCAACAGTTCTTTTTGCCGATATTGTCGATTTTACGTCTATTGCTGCTAGAATGTTACCTCTAGAATTGGTAAATGTATTGAACCAAATTTTTTCCAGGTTTGACCAACTAACTGAAAAACACGGTTTGGAAAAAATTAAAACAATTGGAGATGCTTATATGGTAGCGGGGGGGTTGCCGGTGCCGAGGGCAGATCATGCAGAAGCGATCGCGAATATGGCCTTGGATATGCAGGAAGCGATCGCTGATTTTCAAACTGACAGAGGCGAACCATTTCAAATTCGGATTGGCATTCATACAGGGCCAGTAGTTGCTGGCGTAATTGGTACTAAAAAATTTATCTATGACTTGTGGGGAGATACTGTTAATGTTGCTTCTCGGATGGAATGTCAAGGATTACCGGGATATATTCAAGTTACTACGGCTATTTACGAACTGTTAAAAGAGCGGTATTTATTTGAGGAAAGAGGTGCGATTACGATTAAAGGAAAAGGAGAGATGAGCGTCTATTGGCTAAAAGGTAAACCAGATAATCCAGCGGTAGAAACCGATGCTTGTCAAACGAAGTCCACTCCTAGCGAACTAATAGAGTACCCAAATACTCCACTTATTTAAGAAGTTGGACATCTAACCCAGGAGCTATAAATAAACGTCGAGCTAATTCTTAAAAAATGAAAATAATTTGCAGTTTCCAATTTGTATTTTCCCGGACGATTTCAATGCGATCGATAAATTCTCGAAAGTAAAACCTGCGTTCTGATTCTGATAAATCGAGCCAAAATTGCGGCAGGGAAACAGTTTGGGCAGTTTCTCGCAAATTTACTGGGGGTAGTTGAGCCAATTTGCTTTGCAGTTCGGCAATTTCGGTGCGGATTTTGTAGGCTCTAAACTCTGCCGTTTCGGTGTCTAATATGCCGCTTTCAATCAGGGCGGGAAGTTGCTCTATAATTTCTTGTTTCGATGCGATCGCCCTGACAATTCCTGCTTTAATTCCATTCATATTCGGCATTTGCAATCCAGCAACAGCAGCGGGTAAATCCCGACAAATACCGGCGATGGTTAATTGCAATACTTCATCGTAGGAAAGGCCGCTACATTTAGGTTGTTTTGGACAGTTAATCGGTCGCAAATAAAGGTATTCTTTTTCTTGGCGGTAGGAGGTGACTTTGGCAACTGTCATGGGCGATTTGCATTCTGCACAAATTGCTAAACCGGCGAGGGAACGTGGGGCGCTAGCGCTGCGAGGAGAAAGGCAGCGGTTGCGGCGCAGTAACCTGTCTATTTGGGCTGCTTCTTCTCTGGAAATAATCGGGACGTGGGTATTAGAAATTACTTGGCTGCTTTGATATTCCAAATCGCCTCGGTAGGCGGGATTTGTCAGCCAGCGGCGGCCGGTGCTTACAGAGATTTTCTTGTTGTATTTCTTGGCTAAATACCGCACGGAACCTCGCAAGGAACCGTAAATTAAAAAGTGTTCAAAAAAGTCTTTGACGGTGGGGGCGGTGGATTTATCGATCGTATAACAATCTTTGCCGCGCCGGTAGCCGTAGGGAGCCTTACCCGGTGGAATCCGGGATTTGATGCGGTTGCGGGCGTGTCCTTTGCGAATACTCCGGCTGTGTTGGCTGCGCTGGATTTCTGCGAGGATTTGCAGCAAGTTTTTGCGGTTTCGCGGTTCTGTTTCTGCTTGTACGATGATTTCGACGCCGAGGTTTTCGAGTTGGGCGAGGTGCGAACACACTTGCTGTACGGTGTCGCCGAGTTCTTCAAAACGCTGAATTAACAGGTATTTGACTGGTTCTGTTTCGCAGTCTTTTAGGAGTTGTTGCAGTTGTTGTCGCCCTCCTAAGTCTTGATAGGTGCGATCGACTTCTTGACCCCAAATTTCCGGTGCGGGTGCTGTTTCGAGTAGCGGTTCGGTGTAAGAATAAGCGATGATTTTCATCTGTTACTCGCTGAGTTCGATGATGTTGCCGTCGGGATCTTGGGTAAATAATGCCGATCGACCTGACGCGCTCATTTGAAACTGGCAATTGTGAGCGATTAACTGCTGTTTGGCAGCCTCTAAGTTAGCAACAGAAAACGCTAGATGTCGGTTGCGTCCCCATTTAGCATGGTCTACGGCATCTGGGATAATTGTGGCTGCTAAAATTAGGTGGAGCTGGAAGTCTCCGATTTGATACCAGATTCCGGGAAATTTTAAGTCTCGATCGATTTTTTGCAGTCTTAGTACGGTGCTGTAAAAGTGTTGGGATTTTTCTAGGTTGGAGATGAGTAGGGCGCTGTGGAGGGAGTTAGTAATTTGCATTTTTTTGAGTATTTATTTTTTGATTGTAACCGCTGATGGAGGCAAATGAGCGCTGATGATCGAAGATTTTTTGATGTTGGTTTAGTTTTTGATATGATAACATTGTGAGTCGCTCTTAATATATCCATTATCAAGTCTTGTAACAAAAAACTGCCCGCTGGGAGTGTTTTTAACAATGGTTTCTCAAAAAAGTGCGATCGTCTCCAGATCGGGCAAATTCCGTCTCCGCAATGTCTTAGTAGTTCCCTTTGTTCTCCAAATTTTGGCTGCTGTTGGCTGCGTTGGATATCTCTCTTACAGAAACGGAGAGCAGATAGTCAACGATATTGTTAGTCAGTTGCGGCACGAAGTGAGTGCGAGAGTTTACGAACGTGTTCAAACCTATCTGGAAGCTCCGCCATTGGTGAATCAGATCAATCAGGATGCTGTACCTTTGGGGGTGTTGAACTTTGACGATTTGGAGCAAGCACGACCCTATTTTTGGAAACAAGTTCTGCAATTTAATTCGATCGGTCACGCGGGAATTGCCAACGAAAAAGGTCAGTACCTGCGTGTGGGTTGGGTAAATCGGCTGGTTGGACTTGAACAACCTCAGCTTGCCCAGCAACTGGTTTCCGGGGGTGGCGACTTGATATATTACAACCTTGACGATAATGGGAACCCCACAAAAATTGACAAAACTACGCCCAATTATGACGTTCGCACGCGCCCTTTTTACCGAGTTGTTGTTGAGAAAAAACAGGCAGCTTGGAGTGAAGTTTATATTAATTTTGGTTACGGTACGCTGCAAATTAATGCGAGTCTACCCTATTATGATGGCGAAGGGAAACTAATTGGCGTGCTGACTTGCCAGATGGGACTCGATCAAATTCGTCACTTCCTGCAAACCTTAAGGGTGGGTAATTCCGGTCAAGTATTTATCATTGAACCCCAGGGGGAGTTAATAGCCACCTCGCTTAAAGAACAGCCTCTGTCGCTGGGAAAAGGCAAAGATACAAAGCGGATCAAAGCACAGGAAAGCAGCAACCCATTGATGCGTAAAAGTGTGGTTTATCTGCTCGATCGCTTCAAGCGTTTGGAAGACATCCATCAAACTGTTCAACTTGACTTTAAGCTAAACGGTGAGCGGCAATTTATCCAAGTTTCTCCGCTAACTGACAAGTACGGTCTCAATTGGCTGATTGTAGTAGTAGTTCCTGAAGCCGACTTTATGGCGCAAATTTATGCTAACACTCGCCAGACCATCTTGCTGTGTATTGTGGCTCTAATTGTCTCTGTTGGAGTGGGTATTTTCACCGCTAGCTGGATTACTCGCCCCCTGAATCAAATTGCTCGAGCTTCAGAATATCTAGCAGGTGGCGCTCTTAACCAGAACGTTGATTCCAGTCGAATTTGGGAAATTGAAACCTTAAGAAATTCTTTTAACAGCATGGCGAGACAACAGCAAGAATCCTTTGAAACGCTAGAAGATAAAGTCAAAGAACGTACCTCTGAACTCGCCACAGCCACTAAACAAATTGCCACTCTCAACCAGCGCCTGAAAGCGGAAAACCTCCGCATGAGTTCCGAACTCGATATGCTCAAACAAATGCAGCAGTTGATTCTGCCAAAACCTGCTGAACTCGCAGCGATTGAAGATTTAGATATTGCCGGATTTATGGAGCCAGCCTCGGAAGTAGGTGGTGATTACTACGACGTACTTTGTACTAACGGGGTTGTCACGATTTGCATTGGTGATGTCACCGGACACGGATTAGAAAGCGGTATTTTGATGGTGATGACTCAAGCTGCTGTCCGCACTCTTCAGGAAATGCAAGAATCCGATCCGGTGCGTTTTTTAGATACCCTCAACCGCACTATTTATAAAAATGTCCAGCGCATGAACTCCGACAAAAATATGACCCTAGCTTTGCTCCACTACGCCGATAGCACAATTAGTATCAGCGGTCAACATGAGGAAACTCTAGTGGTCCGGAAAGGTGGTCAAATCCAGCGGATAGACACCATAGATTTAGGATTTCCGCTCGCCTTAGATGAGGATATTTCTGATTGGATTAGCCATGTTTTAGTAGACTTAGAGCCGGGGGACGGCGTGGTGCTTTATACTGACGGCATCCCCGAAGCTAGAAACATACACAAAAAATTCTACGGTATCGAAAGACTCTGTGAAGTGGTTTCTCAAAACTGGCATTTGAGCGCCGAACAAATCAAGGAAGCCACCATCGCTGATTTGCGAAAATTTATTGGAGAACAAAAGGTATTTGATGACATTACTTTGCTAGTATTGAAGCAACAGGGCAATATTGTGCATAATTTATGATTGACGGTCGTCAACCCGGTTTCTACCATGGGTCTTGGATTTAGTAATCAAGCATCGAAGCAGAAACAAGATTTCGAGTTCCGCGCCTGTAAGTTATAATAATTTACAGCGAGGAAGTCAAACAACTTGGCGCTTCCAGATTCAGAAGTATAAATTATGAAACCACAAATAAATTTAGCATTATCTAAATCTCCAGAAGAACTCCATAACCAGCTCCAGGAGTTGAGCGAAAAACTTGAGGAAGTAGAGGATGAAAAAAACAGCTATGAAACCTTAGTAGAAATTGTCACGCAACACTCCACGGATCTGGAAAACCAGATCCGTCATAAAAACCGAGAGATGCAGACTTACATCGAACAGGTAAAAAAGGTTATAGATGCAGCTATTGCTGTAAAAAACAATAGTTTTCAACCCGATATATTGTCAGATGTGGCAGCGCGCAGTGATGCACTGGGAGAACTGGCACAGGTATTCTCGCATATGGTGCAAACGGTGAAAGCGCGGGAACAAGAATTAGAGAAACTTTTGCAGGCTTACGGACGTTTTGTTCCCGATGAATTTCTCCAATTTCTCGGCAAGCAGAGCATGGTTGATTTCCAGCTTGGAGATCACGTGAGCAAAGAGATGGCAATTATGTTTTCCGATATGCGTTCGTTCACCACGATGGCGGAGCAAATGACTCCTCAAGAAAACTTTGACTTCATCAATAACTATTTACAGCAAATTAGTCCCGAAATTCGCAAGCACAACGGTTTTATTGTCAAGTATATTGGAGATGGAGTCATGGCAGTTTTTCCTGATGGCGTGGATGATGCTATTCAGGCAGGAATTGTGAAATTGGAGCAGTTGCACAAATACAATCAAAGCCGTAAAATAAATGGGGATATACCGCTGAAGATTGGCATTGGTATCCATGTGGGTGATACGATGGTTGGGATTATTGGAGACGCGAATCGGATGCAAGCAGATGCGCTCTCAGATCATGTCAATCTCACCGCTCGTCTGGAAGGTTTGACTAAGTATTATGGCGTATCTTTATTAATTTCTGGAGATGTGGTACAACGTTTGAGTCAACCTGAAAAGTATCATATCCGTTTTTTGGATCGGGCTATTGTCAAAGGTAGACAAGAAGCCATTACAGTTTGTGAGGTGTTAGATGTTGAAGTAGAACCAGTGCGATCGCTCAAAATTCAAACCTTGCCTATATTTGAGGAGGGACTCCAAGAATATTGTCAGGGAAATTTTGCTAAGGCCATAGTTTTTTTTGAACAGATTGTAGCGCTAAATCCAGATGACAAGCCCAGTCAACTTTACATAAAACGCCTCCAATCGCTGTTAAGAAATAGTATTCCTGCTAACTGGAATGGCGTGTGGAAATTCACCAAAAAGTGATATGAATACATCAATTGGAGCGAAAAAAATCATGACATCTGGAAGCTTAAAAACAATGACACAAATCTTTGGTGAATTCATTGAAGAATTTCCTCCTGAACACGACTCCCTAGAACTTACATTTACTCCCAGTTCTCGCCCGATCAAACAGCGCTGGCGCAACAACAGGCTTTCAGCTCATTTTGTAGCCGATTATTTGTCTAGCTTTCTACCGGTGGATGAGGAGGATGCTAGCAGCGAGAAACGGATCAAACAAAGCAAGGGAGCTGTCAGCTACGTCGCCAACGAACTCTTAGAAAATGCGATAAAATTTAATAAGGATGATATCAATTACAAAGTCAAATTTGGCATACACTTTATTGGGGAAACAGAGGTAATAGCGGTAATTTTTGCCAGTAATAGTGTCAATCCAGAAGGGGCGAATAAGTTGAAGGAGTTTATTGAAGAAATTATGGATTCCGATCCAAATGAACTTTATTTGCAGCAGCTTGAAAAAAATGCGGAATCCGAAAGCGATACTTCGGGATTGGGCTTGCTGACGATGATTAATGACTATTCAGCTAAGATAGGTTGGAAATTCGAGCCCCGGCCAGATAGTGATACCATCATTGTTACGACTGTGGTTCAAATTAGGGTCTAGTTCCTAGCCTTTCAATATTTACTCTCTTGTGCGATCGCAATATTTTAGTCAGGAAACAAAATCACAATGGGCATTCATGAAATTAAAGGTGAAGATTACACCATTCAGTACGATCCAGAATCAGTCACTGTCACTTTCCAAGGCGAACTCAGCCTGAGCGGTCCAGCAGAGTATGCACCAATAGCCGAATTGTTAGATGAGGTCGCTAATGGCGAACCGCCTACTATTACCTTGAGCCTAAAACAATTGGAATTTGTTAACAGTTCTGGTATCAGTATGCTGTCTAAATTTGTGATTAGCGTCAGGAAAAAGAAAACGATTCAACTTGTGGTATTGGGTTCAAATGATATTCCTTGGCAACAGAAATCTCTTAGAAATTTAGAAAAGCTGTTGCCAACTTTGAAGCTCGAATTAGAGTAGGATATGTGTAAATTTTAATTACAGTTAACACAGGCGGGACGCCCGTGCCACACACGGTTAACACAGGCGGGACGCCCGTGCCACACACAGTTAACATAAATCAATTTGGATTTAGTAAATTGCTTAAGTTTGCTGTATCGGGAGTTCAATGATAAACTCGGTTCCCTTGGAGGGTTCCGACTCGCACCGGAGCGATCCTCGGTGATTTTCTACTAAGATTTTGTAGACAATAGACAATCCTAAACCGGTACCTTTACCAATTTCCTTGGTGGTGAAAAACTGCTCGAACATTCGCTCTTTTATCTGTGGTGCCATTCCGGTTCCCGTGTCAGCAATCCGCACTCTCACGCGATCGGGCCCAGCTAATTCTGTGGCGATCAAAATTTTTAGCGCAGCATAGGGCTGATTTTGTGATATCTCGTCCAAAGCATCGATCGCGTTGGTAATTAGATTCATAAATACTTGATTTAGCTGTCCTGAATAACATTCTACAGGAGGCAATTTTCCATAATTTTTAATTACTTGAATGTCGCGACGGTCTATTTGAGAATTTAGACGGTTTCGCAAAATTAACACGGTGCTGTCAATGCTGTCGTGCAAATCGCACAGGGTCATGTTACTGTTATCGGTTCGCGAAAAGTTGCCCATAGATTTGACAATTTCGCGAATGCGATTGGAACCCATTTGCATGGAAGAGATAACTTTAGGCAAGTCTTCAACGAGAAAATCAAGATCTATCTCTTCGATTTTAGCTGTGATTTCGGGACAGGGATTGGGATAGCATTCTTGATAGAGACACAGCAGGTGCAGCAAATCTTGAGTATAAATTGCGGCATGGCTCAAGTTGCCGTAAATAAAACTAACTGGGTTATTAATTTCGTGGACGATACTAGCCATTAGCGCCCCCAGCGAAGACATTTTTTCGCTGTGGAGGAGTTGAGCTTGAGTTTGTTTTAGTTCGCATAGTGCGCGATCGAGCTGGGCTGCTTGAGCTTCCGCTTTCGAGGTAGCAGCACAACTTTCTTGATAAAGTTGAACCTGTTTAAGGTCGATTTCAAATTGTTCGATTTCGCTTTCTTGCTGGTATTGACTCACCACGGCATCGAAAGCTTCTAGCAAGTCGCCGCCCGCTGCTTCGACAATATACAGCAGGTGGGGGTTTTCCAGCATGAGTTCGGCATCGGGAACTTGGACCAATGCTTTTATTCGATCGATATATGCGCGCACTTGTTTGTCTAAATACAGTGGCGGCTCAAAATACATTGCCTTGAGGGCGGCTGAAGGGGGACTCACTAAGTTGACGCTGCTGCCAATATTAATTAAGTCGCGGTGCGATTTTTCCATAAGCTCGATCGCCTCTAACAAATTTCCCCGCAGTTGGGCTTTTTCTAGGTCATCCTGAGAACAAACTAACCTCATGCAAAAAAAAGCCGTTCGTTGCGAAAGCATTCGCTGACGGCCGCTGATATTAATTACCGCAGCACTAATTTTTCTGGCTGTCGTAATTTCTTCCAGATTAAAATAGTTCCTCATTGCCGCCATTGGTAATATCCCCGACTCAACTAAATGTCTGTAGCTCGTGCTGACACAAGATTTAAGAGTCATAAGAAAAAAGTGTACAAGACACTAAACAATATATTCTGTATTTCTTACTAAAGTAGTATACTAAAACACAATTATCTTGAATTGGTAGCTTATCACAACTTTTAGGATTCGGCTTCTTGCACAGTTTTTCTTAATTATTCAAAATTTTACAAATCAACTTCGCCATAATTTGAGCTTCAGTTTGTGGCAACCCGTGAGTAGAATTGGGAACAATTGCTAACTCGGCCCCGGTATCTCGTTAGCGTAGGTTTCACCGTGGCATAGAGGAATTGTTTTGTCACTATCTGCGGCGATTACTAAGGTACGAATTTGAAATTTGTAATTTTTTTTCTACTGTATCAACTGCATCTCCCGGCCGCATCCAGCTCATAAAAAATGACCTTGCTACTGGTTGAAACATTAACTCCTTGCGCCACCATGAAATTTACTGCAATTTCTAACTTTTTCCCGCTAAACTAGCAAAAGGTTTTGCCAACTGCAAGACCCAATCCACGGCTGGGCTTTCCCACAACAGCGGCCGCAAAGCATCGTATTGACCGCAAAAACTATCGTCCCGAATTCCCGCTGGCGCTGCTAACACTAAACTGCTAACAGAATTAGGATATTGGAGGGAATATGCAGATGCTACCCAACCGCCAAAAGAATGTCCGATGATGCAGCATGGTTCGATATGTAGTTGTTCTACAACTTGCCGGACAAAATCAACTTCTACAGCTACGTCATAGCCGATTTCTGGTTGGCTGGATTCTGGAAAACCTAACATATCTAAACTGATGCACCGAAACTGAGATTGCAATAACTCAATTAATGGCAGCCAGCAAGTCTTTTCTCCAAAGA
Source organism: Microcoleus sp. Pol12A5 (assembly GCF_036701435.1). Taxonomy (NCBI): domain Bacteria; kingdom Bacillati; phylum Cyanobacteriota; class Cyanophyceae; order Oscillatoriales; family Microcoleaceae; genus Microcoleus; species Microcoleus sp. Pol12A5. Next base: position 51,151 of record NZ_JAUBQU010000020.1, on the reverse strand, counting down.
AACCGTGCAGCATCAATAAGGGTCGGCCGCACCGGATGTCGAGGTAGGCTGCTGTTTGGGTGGTGCTATTGACAAATGTACTTAAATGTGATTTTGTCTTAGAAATGCTTGAGACTGCATGGGGATCGACTCCTGAGAGGTAAGAAATCTTTGTAAACCATTGTAACAAAACAGCAGTCCAAAGGTTAAACTTCATTACGGAGTACACAATTAGAAATAGACCGTGATACTCTCTATGATTATTAGAAAATACTGCAAACTCAAAGCAGGAGAACACTTTGAACTCTACTTTAAAACAGTACCCGGCTTGCTCTCTTCGCGAAGATGTCAGTGAGTACGTAGCACACCTACAGCTTCACATGACGTTACAAGCTCGCAACTTGCTCCCTACCATTACCACCGCTAAGGACAGTCGCGAACAACTGTTGCAGCAGACTCAGGCTCATTTTGAGAAACGAGTTTCTCGACAAACTCTTTAAACAAATTTTACGATCGCCCGCGATCGAACTTTCCCAAATTTCAGCATCCCAGAAACCCGGCATCTTCAAAAATGCCGGGTTTCTTTTCGGCTAATTATGCAGGGGGCCCGGTTTTGGGTAATATGCGTTGGGTGTGCTTGAATTTTATTTTTATGCGAATTTCGATTATTGCATTTTTGACTTTGGCGGCGCTGGCTGGCGGTGAATTGGCAGCGCGGGCGATCGATCCGAGTGCCGCACCGACTGAGGCGGAGTTTAGAGAGGGAACCGCAGAGGCGCAGAGGGCGCAGAGAGAGGAGGATGAGGTCATTGGTGACAACTTAACGTCAAACCGACCATCTCTGTTGTTTGTAGCGAAGTCTAGATCCCCCCTAACTGCCCTTAATAAGGGGGGGACAAGAAATATGCTCAAAGTCCCCTTTATTAAGGGGGATTTAGGGGGATCTAGACTTGATGACAAGCGACATTTGTTATCGGTTCCAGTCTTAAATAGTAACCAATCGGATGAGGTGAACCCAACTGTGCGGGATTTGCCGGCATCCGATGAGCTCGCAGCTTCTCCAGAAGTACGCGCGGCGCAGCTATCCCCTAGGGAATCGCCCTCTCTCAAGTCCAGCCACAATAAAGATTTTACATCTCTGTTAAAAACTCCAGCGACGATCGCGGCCAACGCCGAAATCCCCGAAGCAGTAAACAGCAACGCCAGACAGCTAGGCGGTGCTCTACAAATCAGTCAAGCGGGCAATGCTGAAGGCGTTTACGTTGCAGAGGTGAAAATTCGCTTTGTCAATTCCCGAGGCGAAGCTGTTGATAAAAAAGGGAATCCGGTTGAGGGCAGAATTTCGGAAGATTTTATCCGAGGTGAGCTCAAACTCAAGGCGGGGGATAACTACAGCCGGGAAGTTGTACGATCGGATTTACAGCAATTGCAGCAATTGGGATTGTTTGACAAGGTTACGGTTTCGATTGAAGAAGTTGGCACGGATGTTAATGTAATCTACAACGTTCAAGAGCGCTCGGCTCGCTCTTTTAGCGTGAGTGCCAGTCTTAGTGATGATGTTGGCGTTGCTGTTCCTCTTTCCTATACCGATCGAACTTTCGGCACCAACCCGCAGCGGCTAGCGGTGGAACTTGAACCCAGCCTCCGAGGTATCCAGTACGATGTCGAGTTTGTCAGCCCTTACGTTGTCGCCGAAGACCGTTTGGGATACAGTGTGAGAGCTTTTGGCGATCGCAGAATATCGGAAATTTTCAACAAAGATATTGATTTGACCAACGGGAACCGAGTTCGGGAAATTCGGATGGGGGGAAATCTCAGGTTTACCAGACCTTTGGGCGATTGGCAATCGACTTTGGGACTGAATTATACAAATATCAGCACGCGCGATCGCAACTTAAATATCGCCCGCCGCGACGAACTCGGCAATCCTCTCTCATTCAGCGGCAGCGGCGTTGACGAGTTATACACTGTTTCTTTTGGTGCGGTGCTCGATCGGCGGGACAATCCCTTCAGCCCAATCCGAGGCTCGATTCTCAGCCTCAGCACCGAGCAGTCAATACCTCTGGGACGAGGAAACATTGTGAGTAACAGGCTGTTAGCGAATTATATACAGTATGTGCCAGTAAGTTTGTTGGGCATCAGCGAGTCCGAAGCCTTGCCCGAAATGCTGGCTTTTAACTTGCAAGCGGGGACGGTAATCGGGGATTTGCCACCAACGGAAGCTTTTCGCCTCGGCGGTCGCAATTCTGTGCGGGGTTACGATGGCGGGGATATTGGCAGCGGCCGGAGTTATTTTTTGGCTTCCGGTGAATATCGGTTTCCTGTGGGTCAGGATGTGGGCGGCGTAATATTTGTTGATTTTGCGTCGGATTTGGGAACGGGAGATAGCGTACTCGGAAAACCGGCGGTAGTCAGGGACAAACCGGGGACGGGGGCAGGTGTTGGCGTGGGTGTGAGGGTGCGATCGCGCTTTGGATTAATTCGCTTAGATGTGGGTGTTAGCGACTCTGGCGACCTCAAATTTATACTCGGTACAAAACAACGATTTTAACAGTAGTACAACAGATCGGTTAAACCGCAATCTTAAACAGATTCTGCGCGACTCAATTGCCGCCAAAGCCGTTGGCAGGGTATCATCAAACCTACCGGCCTCGGCTGGCGGGGTGTCGGTAATTGCTGCTAAGGATTGGGCGAGTTGTCGATCGAAATTGAGTGAAATACAGCACCTCGGTAAGGACACAACAATGTTGTATCCCTACTGTGTTGTAGGCAATTGACAATTGCTATATTTATTTAGGCTCGTAAATGCTTAACGCTTTGGTTTCTTCAGATCAACAGTTTTCGGCTTAGCCGGCGGAGTGCGCGGATAAAACTTAAACTTATTGAGCGCAGCACTTGCCGATTTAGCCACACCGCTATCTATATCTCGCAAAGCTTTTTGTAGCAGCGGAATCACTTTTTCCGACTTAATCATTGCTAGTGCTTCCACAGCAGCTTCACGCACCTCCGGGTGAAGATCTTGAGCTAACTTTCCCAAGGTTTCTATTGCTCGCTGACCTTCGGCTCTCAGAGCATTAGCAGCAGCCATTTTACCTAAAGCAGATGCTGCAAACTTGCGGGTTTCTTTGTCCTGACTTTGAACACATCCCATCAACTGCGGTAGGGAATAGCTTGGTGCTTGTCTGGTAATTGGAAGCTGTTGTTCGACTTCTGGTTGATGTAAATCAATTGGTTGTGGTTCCGAAAAATCTGTGTAATTTAACTCTTCTTCAACTTCTGTTTGATTTAACTCACTTGACTGTTCCTGCCAAACTTCTTGTTGTGGTAAATTTTCTCGAAATTCTGTTGAATTTAACTGACTGAATTCCTCCTCCGGGACTTCTTGTGGTTGTACATTACTCTCGTACTGATCTTGCAAAGACCTGATAGTAGCTTGCATCTGAGCTTCGTGCTCTCTCAACTGCTCGTGAGCCGCTTGCAACTGACTCTCGTATTGCTCTTGCAAAGCCTCCATATTTAACTGCATCTCAACCTCGCGGTTCTCATATTCCTCGGCAATTTGCCTCAAGCGAATTTCGTGTTCATTTTGCAAGCTTTGCAAATGTTGCTCCATCTGAGCTTGATAATTTAGATGCAATTCGTCAGCAACTCTGAGTAAATGATGTTCGTGTTCTGCTTGCAAAGATTGGATATTTTGCTGCATCCTAGCATTGTTAGCGGCTTCTAATTCCTCGCTGATTTGTCGCCGCAGCTCGTGTTCATCTACGCTGGTAAGTGGTTGGAGCTGACTGTCGCGTTCTGCCAAAACTTGTTGGAGCTGACTGTCGCGTTCTGCCCGAACTTGTTGGAGCTGATTTTCGTATTGAGCCGCAACTTGTTGGAGCTGATTTTCGTATTGCGTAGTAACTTGTCTGAGTAAATTTTCGTGTTCGACAGTCGCTTTTCTAAGCTGATTTTCCCGTTCTCCTTGCTGAGATTCGACAGCTTGTTGCACCCGAGACATCTGAGCTAATTCTATTTCCTCACTAATTCTGCGAGTTTGCTGCAAGTATTCTTGCTTTTGTTTCTTTAAGCGCTTTTCCACTAACCAGTAAGCAACTGCTACCCCTGCCAAAAAACCTACGATCGCTCCTATGATAGCCACAACTGAGATCCTCCCGACAAAATAGTGATCCTGGACTTTTTACATTTAACCATAGAGCCTCCTGTAACCGCCCAGTAGCAACAGCCAGGCTGTCACTGCCAGCCAGTGAACTGCCACCGCAGGCCAGATAGAACCGCTTTGCAGGTATGCGATAGAGCACGCAACTCCCAAAATTGCCGCCAGCAGCAAAAATACTGGATTCATAAAGGTCGATCGACCAACCGGATAAAAAGTCAGCGCGTTCAGCGGGTGGTAAACTACAAAAGTCGCCAAACTGGCGCATCCCCAAAACCACAGCATTAAGCCAGAAGCCTTCTCGAACGGGTGTGGCAGCATTAACACCCGGAACAATAATTCCTCGGTGATGCCCGGACTTAACAAACAGCCAATGAGCACTCCCACAATTGTACGCCGAGAGGTTTGCACGTCTACTTTTAGAAATCCCGACCAAAAACCGACGGAAAGAGCGATCGAAGTGTAAACCAGCGCGAGCATAGCTGCAACCAGCCAATCAGTGAAATCGGGAATAGTTGAAAAAGCCAGGGTAACGCGGCGTATCAAAAATCCCGGCAGCGCTTGAAGCGGAGCTATCCCGAAGGGAATCGCACTAAAATTTAACATAATCAAACTGATCCTTAAAATTTTCAAACAGATGTTAGTAGTAAGTTGAGCCGTTTATTATGCAAAACCAATCATTGCCGCCCGTCAGAGTCCGCGTTTTTGTTTCCGGATTAGTTCAAGGAGTAGGATACCGATATTCAACGAGGAATCAAGCAAAGTATTTCGGCCTGGGCGGCTGGGTAAGAAATCTCCCCGATGGGCGCGTCGAGGCTGTCTTTGAAGGATCCAAACAAGCTGTGGAAGGAATGATTAGTTGGTGCCGCCGCGGCCCCACCGGTGCTACGGTTAGTGAGTTGGTTTTGGAATACGAAGACCCGGAGGGCGAGCGCACTTTTGAGATCCGCCGATAAAACAATAAAGGAAATAAACTGCGGTTGAAACCGCTACTATACAAACGAAGTCTGCCTAGTCTGCGGCAGGCTTCGCCCAAGCAGACTAAAGAATAAATCCGATAAAAAGCGCGAACTTGGTATTGCCAATTTATCAATGATGAGCAAGTTGACTTAAATTAGCAAACAACTGAGCAACTTTGGTCAAATCTTTATCTCCCGGCGCTATTTCTACGCCGCTAGAAAGGTCAACACCGCTGAAGTTATTGCCGATCGCCCTATCAATTGCATTTAAAATATTATCGGGTGTTAAACCGCCCGCCAACAGCCAAGGACACTGCGGTCTAAACTCTGATAACATCATCCAGTCGATCGTTTTACCAGTACCGCCCAATTGCTGTGGATGGTAAGCATCCAGCAGTAAAGTATCGACACGAACAGCATAAATAGCCGCCGTCTCTAGAGTTTCAGGAGTCTTAATTCTCAGGGCTTTGATAATTTCAATTCCCGGCAAAAACTCCCGCAGTCGATCGCAATATTCCGCTGTTTCATCTCCGTGTAACTGCACCCCGCTTAAATTTGACTCTGCCGCTACTTGACAGATATTTTCTATTGTGGTGTTGGCAAAAACGCCGATGCGATCGACATTTTCCGGCAACTGCTCGACAATCAGGCGAATTGTTTCTGGGCGGACATAGCGGGGAGAAGCCGGCACACAGATAAACCCTAAAGCCTGGGCTCCCAAACGGGCGATCGCAATTCCTTGGTCTAATTTAGTGATTCCGCAAATTTTAACCCGCACTCTTCCTCCTCGGTTCCGCAGTTGTATCAAAATATCAACGAATTGTTAACTATTAAAACAAATCTTAGTTTAATGCAAACTGCTTTTTATAATCTTGGAAATCAATTTATCTGTGAAATCAGGAGATAAGAACATGATCACCTCATCTTTGCTGTTAGCCGTACAATCTACCGCTCCCTCAACACCCGAGTGGTCGCCACTGGTAGGACTGACAATGATTTTATGTAATTTGCTGGCGATCACGATCGGCTACTACGGCATCTCCAAGCAAAACCGAGGCAAGGGCCCAGCTTTACCCGTTGCACTCCCTGGAATGTTCAAAGGCTTCGGCGTACCAGAATTGCTGGCAACAGCCAGCTTCGGCCACTTGCTCGGAGCCGGAGTAATCTTGGGCTTGGGTAACGCTGGAGTTCTGTAATAAATCAGGGAAAGGCAAAGGCAAGGGGTAGAAAAGATATAATAGAAACTCTTTCTTGCTCTCCTTTCCCAGGAAACTTCATGCAGACAGGTTGGCGAATCGGCTCTTTATTTGGCATCCCCCTACTTATAGATTATTCGTGGTTTATAATTTTAGCCTTAGCAACCCGCGAATACGCCAGCAGTTACCGCGTGTGGGGGCCTGCGCTCTCCTGGAGTGCGGGGTTAGCAATAGCTCTGCTGCTGTTTGCTTCCGTGCTGTTGCACGAACTAGGACACAGCTTGGCGGCGATATCGCAAGGCATTAAAGTTAATTCTATTACCTTATTCTTATTTGGCGGGGTAGCTTCGATCGACTCGGAATCAAAAACTCCCGGTCAAGCTTTTCAAGTAGCCATTGCCGGCCCTCTAGTCAGCTTTGCGCTGTTTTTAATCCTCGGTTTGGGTTCTCAAGTTCTTCCCCCGAGAAGTTTGCTAGCAATTGTTACCGAAAGGGTAGCACTAATCAATCTCGTTTTGGGATTATTTAACTTAATTCCCGGTCTGCCTTTGGATGGAGGACAAGTTTTAAAAGCAGCAATTTGGAAAATCACCGGCTCTCGATTTACCGGCGTTCGCTGGGCGGCAAAAACAGGACAAGTTGTAGGTTGGCTGGCTGTTGCTTTGGGTCTGAGTTTATGCTTTTTAGCGCGCGAGTACGGCGGCTTGTGGATTGCGCTGATCGGCTGGTTTGGCATTCGCAATGCCACTGCTTATAGCCAAGTTACTTCGCTGCAAGAAGCCCTGCTCAAAATTAAAGCCAGCGATGCGATGAGTCGCGAGTTTCGAGTTGTAGATGCAGATTTGACTCTGCGAGAATTTGCCGATCGATATTTGTTAGAAGTCAATCCGTTTCCATTTTACATTGCTGGGACCAACGGCCGGGATTTGGGCTTAGTGTCGATCGACGATATCCGCTTCACAGAACGCAGTCAATGGCAAGTTCAGACTTTGCACAACATTTTGAAACCCCTGGGAAAAACCCCCACAGTTTCCGAAAAAGCATCCATCGCAGAAGTAATTAACAGCATGGAAGCGCGTCAACTCCCCCGAATCATCGTCCTCTCGCCGATTGGTTCAGTAGCGGGGACGATCGATCGGGGCGACGTGGTTAAAGTTTTGGCAAAATACCTCAAACCCCAGATTTCAATGGCCGACATCCAGCGCAGCAAAGAAGAAAACAGCTATCCGCAGGGATTGCAGTTAAGTGCGATCGCCAAAACCGCACAGGAAAATTAAAAATTTGGCAATTTAAGATGGGGTGCATTTTTTCAAGGAGAGTTGAAAAAATAATTATCAATATGCCCAAATTTTTTCATCAATTTCATCGTCAGTTGAAGGATAGAGGCTGGAGTTGGAAAAACTTAACTCATTCCTTCCCCTTCCCTGACTTGCAACCTCTTACTATTATCTGCATTACCGTGACAGGAGCTCTATTAGGAGTGCGGCATTTAGGCTGGTTGCAGCCACTGGAATTAAATGCTTTTGACGTGATGGTGCAGTTGCGTCCTGATGCGGGCCCTGACCCTAGGTTGCTGGTAGTAACAATCACCGATCGGGACATTAATATTATTGAAAAGTGGCCAATTTCCGATCGCACTTTAGCAAAAGCGATCGCAGAAATAGCTCGTCTTGAACCCACAGCTATTGGCATAGATATAATTCGCCCCACTCCCTACGAACCGGGAAATGCAGAATTAGCAACTCAACTGAAAAACCCCAAAGTATTTCCCATTACCTTCATCGGCAACTCAGAGTCCGATCGAGCTCCGCCACCTCCCAATATACAAAAAGAACGGATAGGATTTAACGATTTAGTCCTAGATCCAGATGGTAGAGTGCGTCGAAATTTGATGTTTGCTGGCGATGGTAAAACCACACATACTTCATTGTCAATGCGGCTAGCTTTTGCATATTTGGATAGCAAAAAAATAGATTCTAAATTGACAGAAAAACAAGAAATTCAGGCGAATAAAACAGTATTTTCAAAATTGCAATCGGACTCAGGAGGTTATCAAAACATTAATGCCCAAGGGTATCAAGTCTTACTCAACTACCGATCTGCTGAAAATATAGCAAAGATCGTGACACTAACTCAAGTTTTGGAGCAAAAAGTTGATCCTAAATTGGTGAAGGGTAAAATAGTGCTAATAGGCGTTACAGCCCGAACTGTCAAAGATTTATTCTCCAGCCCTTACAGCGCTACTGCCAGCGGAAACCGCCTGATGCCTGGGGTATTAATTCACGCCACTGCCACCAGCCAAATTCTCAGTGCAGCTTTAGACGGCAAAGGGCTATTTTGGTATTGGGACGAATGGCAAGAAATTCTCTGGATCGCAGTTTGGAGTGCAGTGGGCGGCTGTTTAGCTTGGCGGCTAGAAAAATCCCTGAATTTGATGGGAAGTGCGATCGCAGGTTGCGGTTCATTATTCGGATTCACCTTTTTCCTCTTCATGCAACAGGGGTGGATACCTCTCATGGCCCCTACCCTGGCACTTTTAATCACCGCAGCAGTTGCAGTTACCTATAAGTACGAGCAGTCGAGGCAACAGGAAGGGATTGTGATGAAATTATTAGGACAACAAACTTCACCCGCGATCGCAAATGCCCTGTGGAAAGAGCGCGTCCATCTGCTCGAATCAGGGTTATTGCCAGGGCAAAAAGTTACTGCAACGATCGTCCTCACCGACTTGCAGGGTTTTAGTACAATCTGCGAAAAACTACCGCCAGAAGTAGTAATGAGTTGGTTAAATGAGTATTTATCAGCCATGGCCCAAGAAGTCCAAGAACATCAAGGCGTGATTAACAAATTTACCGGAGATGGAATGCTGGCAGTATTTGGCGTACCCATTCCCCGCACAACTCCCGAAGGAATAGCAGAAGATGCTCGCTGCGCCGTATCTTGCGCTCTAGCCATCAGTTCCCGCTTGCCACAAATGAATCAAAATTGGCTCGATCGGGGTTTGCCGTCGGCAAAAATGCGAGTAGGTATCTTTACAGGGCCTGTGATGGTGGGTAGTCTAGGAGGCTCAACCCGTTTAGAATATGGAGTGATCGGCGACAGCGTAAATATTGCCTCTCGGCTCGAAAGCTGCGAAAAGGATCGGCAAGAGGACACTTGCCGGATATTGATTGCAGAAGAAACCTTTCTGCATCTGGCCGACAAATTTGAAGTAGAATCTTGGGGAGCTTTACCACTAAAAGGCAGGGAACAAAAAGTTAATGTCTACCGCGTCTTGGGAGAAGCAAGATCGGGAAAGTAAAAAGAGACAAAATAACTTTAAAAATTCAGGGAACTACTATGAAAAAAATGACTAATTTTTGGCTAAATTTGCTCGCATTTGGTTCCATATTATTAATAGGAGCATTTAACGCTTGCCAATTTGCAGGTCTGGGACAGCCGATACCCAGGGAGCCGGGCAAGCCAGGCACTGAATCGGGAGGACCGCGCTTCGGTCCGCCGATTCCAAGCACAGATGGCAAGCCCTCCACTGAATCGGGAGGACCGCGCTTCATTCAGCCCCGTGAAGATATCGACGATCGCCCCCCCACTCAACCGAGACGGCCTATACGCGGTGGCTGCGCGAGCATTAGTCAGCTAGGTCTCACAGCCTTAGTGCCTAAAAATAAGATCGGACGGACTGTTTCCGACTATCCAACTTTCTTTTTCTACTTGCCTCAAACAGAGGCAAAATTAGCCGAATTTACCCTAAACGATGAAAGCGGCAACCAGATTTATAAACAGGATGTCACAATTACAAATTTATCAGGGGTGATCGGCGTTAGTATCCCCCCTAACCAAAATGTGCCCCCCTTGGAAGTAGGCAAAAGTTACACTTGGAATTTTACAGTGAATTGCGATTTTGAAGACCGATCGAGCGATCAGATCGAAAGCGGTACTGTACGGCGAGTTGAAATCAGTGCAGATATCCGCCGTCAATTAGATCGGGCAGATCCGCGCCAGAAAACCGTTATTTATGCTGAAAATGGGATTTGGCAAGATGCCCTCAGCACCTTAGCTGCCGCTCGCCAAGCCAATCCTAACGATGCAGAATTAGCTGCTGATTGGGAAAGCTTGCTAGAGTCAGTGACATTGGTCAAAATTGCCAAAGAGCCGATCGTTCCAACTCAGCCACAGCCATAAGCGGTACTGCATTTAAATTTAACTTTTTTGGCGTCGGAGGAACGACCCACAAGAGTTGTAATAAAAATAAGTGTACAAATTTTTAAATGCTCTCAGTAACAGCCAAGATGGCCGTTCCACAAGAAATAATTTTTCTTGTAGAATCGCCCTCTTGGCTGTTCCGAAAAGGCGGTATACCCCACAATAATTCTCCCAGAAATATGTGGAACGGCCATCTTGGCTGTTCCGAAAAGGTGGCAGGAAAGCCCGTCGCCAAATATGCAGATTAAATGTCAAACAGCTTATTACTTGTTAATTTCAAAATATCATCCCATTCCCGATCCGAAAGTGGCTGCACCTCCAACTCAATCCCAAAACACCGACAAGCCGCCGCACTCAAAACATCAATTACAGTTGCAATCAAATCATCCCCCCCTTCAGATAGAGGTAATTGCACAGGAATTAATTCCTCCCTAAAAACTTGAGAAAATAATTTAACATCCGGCTGCAAACGCATCGAACCGTGCTGCAAAATAGCATCACCCCGTCGCAATTGCGCGCTACCAATTAACTTGCAGCCATCAAGTGTAACTAAATCCGCACCTGTGGCAGTACCAAAACAATTCGGATTGTGAATATAACCCCTTCCAGCTTCCCCGTACTGCAAATCCAAACCCATCGCCCTCCAACCCTCAATCAAAAACTCGCAAATAGTCTGATAAGCTTTCATACGACTGCTGGCAAATCCCGACGCCACAACTGCATAAGTTAAATCCCCTTGATGCAGCACGGCGCGCCCGCCGCTTGGCCTCCTCACCAACTCCACAGGCATTCCCTGCCAAGACAAATGCTGCCAAAACTCCGGCCACCTGCGCTGGTGGTAGCCCAAGGAAATCGCCACCGGTTGCCAAGTGTAAAATCGCAGAGTTGGCGGATGTTTGCCCGCTAGATGCTGTTCCAGCAGCCATTGGTCGATCGCCATCTGCACGCTACCAGACGCCGACAACAGTGGAATTAAACGCCATACAGAATTAGCCATCAGTCCCCAGTCCTGAGTTTGCACTCAATAATTCGCAGAATGTTTTAAAATTAGTAACAGTTTTTTGGGCCTGTCTTCTAAGTTGGTGCAAGTTTCACGCCCGCCGGTGCTTTAGAAATAAATAGAAAAAATAATCGCAGAACCATGAGCAACAGTGTAATTGTCATTAACGACGAAAAATTTGAAACAGAAGTCCTGAAAGCAGAGCAACCAGTGCTTGCCTATTTTTGGGCTAGTTGGTGCGGGCCTTGCAAACTGATCGCGCCTTCGGTAGACTGGGTGGCGGCCAACTACAGCGATCGCCTGAAAGTCGTTAAAATGGAAATTGACCCCAATCCTAATACTGTCAAGCAGTATAAAGTAGAAGGAGTCCCAGCTCTCAGGCTGTTTAAAAATGCCGAAGTAGTGCTTTCTCACGAGGGCGCTATTACTAAACAAACTTTGGTCGGTTTGCTCGACGCTCACTTATAAAGTTTGAATATGATTCGGGAGTTTCCAACTCCCAACTTACAATTATAACAATCGCAATTTTTTTTAAAATCTCTCTTTTCTCCTCAATGTTCATCTCTGACTCTGCGCCCTTTGCTGTCAGTAAAAACTTTTACAAAGCCAATAAAAATGAAACATAAAAATAAATAATTTACGCAATATAAAAAGCTTCATTAAAATTTCCCAAAATTACAGAAAATATGCAATTTGCTAAACGTTTAGAGCCACTGCAATTTAATGTATTTGCCGATATGGATCGGGCAAAAGCTCAAGCTAGAGCAGCGGGGCAAAATGTGATTGACTTGTCTCTGGGTTCTTCGGATTTGCCGGCGGCTGCTCACATTACAGATGCGATCGCACATTCTCTGTCAGACACCAGCACCCACGGCTATTTGCTATTTAACGGCACAAGAGATTTTCGCGAAGCAGCAGCTATTTGGTACGAGCAAAAATTTGGGATTGCAGTCAATCCAGAAACAGAAGTGCTGCCGTTAATTGGTTCCCAAGAAGGCACGGCGCATATGCCTTTAGCTGTACTCAACCCGGGAGATTTTGCTTTGCTGCTCGATCCGGGCTATCCTTCCCACGCGGGGGGTGTGCATTTAGCCGGAGGTCAAATTTATCCGATGCCGCTATTAGCAGAAAATGCGTTTTTGCCGATAGTTGAAGATATTCCTACAGCAGTGCTGGCTCAGTCGAAGATGATGGTTTTGAGCTATCCTCACAATCCTACAACTGCGATCGCCCCAGTTGCTTTTTTTGAGAAAGCTGTGGCTTTTTGTCGAGAACATCAACTTGTTTTAGTTCACGATTTCCCTTATGTGGATTTGGTGTTTGACGATCGCAATTCTCTCATAGAGGCAGAGTCTGGTAACGAGGAAGAATATCGAAAATTGATGGCGCCGTCAATCTTTCAGGCCGATCGAGATAAGAGTGTGGCGATCGAGTTTTTTACACTATCCAAATCCTACAGTATGGGAGGTTTTCGAGTCGGATATGCGATCGGCAATTCCGAACTAATTGCAGCGCTGCGCCAGGTAAAAGCCGCAGTGGACTTCAACCAATACCGAGGGATTTTGAACGGAGCGATCGCAGCATTAAGCGGCCCTCAAGATACCGTCAGAAGCAGCGTAGAAACCTTCAGAAAACGGCGGGATGCCTTTGTAAACGCGCTACAGGGCATCGGCTGGCAAGTACCCGTACCCCCCGCCACCATGTACGTCTGGGCGAAACTGCCGGAACCTTGGGCCCAAGATTCCGTAAAATTTTGCACTCAGCTAGTACAGAGTACAGGAGTCGCAGCTTCCCCCGGTGCCGGTTTCGGGAAATCAGGAGAAGGCTACGTGCGATTTGCCTTAGTCGAGTCGCCAGCAATTTTGGAAACAGCAGTTAGAAAAATTGCTGAGTTTCTAAATTGAGCGATGCAATCTGTGTCAACTTAACCTCAAACACCCTTGTGATACTTAAGCGCACCAGAATCGAGCTTTGAGGCAGGGGTTAAAACCCCTGCCGCGCTGGGGGTTTTGAGATTTTTGGACATAGGATGAAGGACACGGCGCCTAAGTGCTTACCCGTAGCTCAAAATGGATGCAATTGCTAAAATAGTGTGATTTCTACCTAAAGGAATAGATATTTGCACGCAGTATCTGTCACAATCTTTTTTAAGAAATGTTAACGTGAGACATCTTGGGAATTACCAGTTCCGCTCACCCACTCTAAAAATCCTTGAAGTGAATTCTGTCGGGGTAGCGATTGTTCCGTAGCGGCTAGCGCACACCCGAAAAAGACCACACTGCCCAAAATTGCAATCAGCGGAAAAGGCTTGCCCAGCCCAAAGTCCCGCTGAAGGCGAGCTAACGGTCTGCTCTCGCGCCTGAGCATCTTTCCCACCGTCAGTTGTTTGAGACTAAAAGGATCGCGCACAAAATGACCGCTCCAGCTAATTACCATATGAGAATGGCAGTGGGGACAAGTGAATAGTCCACTGACCATCCCGACTGGGCCTACGACGCTAGAACGGTTGCAGATCGGGCAAGTGACAGAATGAGTGTTATAGGTGGGAGCGTTCATAACTGTTTTTCTTGATTAAAAAAAACTAACAAGTAATTGGGAGCCTGTGTTAACGCTTAAGGTATAGACCTTGAGAGGCACTTTTCCTTAATTCCTAGTTTACCGCTCCGATCGGGTCGATCGGAGCTCACTGCTTGGGAAAACCTTCAAAATGCCAACATCCCAACGAGTGCAAGTCTGGAGCACAGGTGAGATTATATTGCAAGGGAGTTACGGTTATTCTGTTGTCGCGAATAGCTTGTACGTCTGTAGGAATATCATGCGGCACCGCCGAATCAGCGATTTCTTCTACATCTTCTAACAATTCCCCAGCCAGCCAATAATAAGTTTTGCCGCGCGGATCTGTGCGCTTTTGAAATATGTCGAAATAGCGGCGAATGCCTTGACGGGCGATCGCAACTCCGGTAATTTCTGCTTGTGTGACTGCTGGTATGTTGACATTCAACAGCATCGGTTTCGCCATTGGCTGTTTTTCCAACTGTGCCAGCAAGGTGACAGCGAAATCCACCGCCGGCCCAAATTCCTGCGAAGTAAAGCTCGCGAGGCTGAAAGCAATGCTGGGAATCCCTTCCATAATTCCTTCCATTGCTGCCGAAACCGTACCCGAACAGATGATATCCGTGCCTAAATTGGGCCCGTGATTGATACCGGAAAGGACAAAATCCGGCGGTTTGTCAAGTAAAGCCCACAAAGCAAGTTTTACGCAGTCGGCGGGAGTACCCGAACAGGCCCAAGCTTGGACTGCGGGATCAAAAATAGATTCGACAATTTCGGCGCGGATAGGTTGGTGCAGGGTAAGGCCGTGGCCGGTAGCGGAGCGCTCTCTGTCGGGACAAACTACGCTCACGTCGTGGCCAGCGGCGGCGAGAGCGTTGGCGAGGCTGCGGATGCCTTGTGCAAAGATGCCATCGTCGTTGCTAATTAAAAGTTTCATTGAAATTTTTAGAGGCCTTATAACAATACTAAACTAGATTTAACTAGGGCGATCGCTCTAACATCGAATTACTTATTACAAATTATCCGTAACTGCCGAAAATCCAAAATCTAAAATCTAAAATCTAAAATCAACAAGACTGTAGAGCCAAAATTGCGCTAAACTCAACTTGGCCCAAAACTGCCATCAATCTAAAATCTAAAATCTAAAATCTAAAATCAAAATGACTGTCCAGCTAAGCGACATTGAAACTCAACTAGAAATTCTCGGTCAAGAGTCCAAAAGTGCGATCGCCAGTGCCAATACCCTCGAACAACTCGAACAGTTGCGCGTCGGCTACCTCGGCAAAAAAGGCCAACTCTCTCAAATTTTAGGCATGATGGGCAAACTGTCGCCAGACCAGCGACCCAAAGTAGGTGCGATCGCCAATACAGTCAAAGAAGCCCTGCAAGCCGATTTAGAAGACAAGCGCGCCGCCCTCCAAAGCGCCCAAATCCAAGCCAAATTAGCCTCAGAAACCATCGATGTCACCATGCCGGGGATTTTTCGCCCCCAAGGCCGTGTTCACCCCTTAAATGCCGTCATAGACCGAGCTCTGGATATCTTTGTCGGTCTCGGCTACACTGTCGCCAACGGCCCGGAAATGGAAACAGATTATTACAACTTCGAGGCGCTGAACACACCGCCCGACCACCCAGCGCGGGATATGCAAGATACATTTTACCTACCAGGCGGTGACTTGCTGCGGACTCAGACATCATCGGTGCAAATTCGCTACATGGAACAGCACAAACCACCGATTCGGATTGTCTCTCCCGGCCGCGTTTACCGCCGCGATACTGTCGATGCTACTCACGCAGCAGTTTTCCACCAAATTGAACTTTTAGCAATTGATGAAGGTCTGACATTTACTGACTTGAAAGGCACAATTAAAGAGTTTTTGCGGCAAATGTTCGGGCAAGATTTGCCGATCCGTTTCCGCACGAGTTACTTTCCGTTTACGGAACCTTCTGCCGAAGTTGATTTGCAGTGGAACGGCAAATGGCTGGAAGTTTTGGGCTGCGGAACTGTCGATCCGAATGTTCTTAAAGGAGTCGGTTTAGATCCAGAAAAATATACTGGGTTTGCGGCCGGTTTTGGTGTCGAGCGGTTCGCAATGGTACTTTATGAAATCGACGATATTCGCCGGGTTTATGCTAGCGACTTGCGCTTTTTGCGACAATTTTAAACAAGGGGTTGGGGTCGCTTACACGAGCCGTCTAGAGGTCTTGGTCAATGTACATCAATCTTTCAGTTTGAAGTAAGTAAGTACAAATAAACATTACTTGGGGAGAGGGCGGGTTCTGCAACGATCGACTCGCCCTTACTGTAGATAAGCCCTAAAGCCGCCCCTACAAGCCCCTGCAAGATATTATTGTTTTTTTGCGCTTACCTACTTATTTATTGTCTACTTGCCAAAAACACCCTTGATGCTGTCAACAGCGCTCTCGACAGCATTCTTGGTATTGTCTACTGCTTTCTGAGTCCGAGCTGAATCTTCGGATGCTCTTTTCTCAATTGTGGCCGCATCTTTCTTAGCTTTGCGCTCTACGACACTACCATTCTCCGATGCTCGATCGACTTTAGCAGCATTTGTCTTGGCAGTTTCCTTAACCTTCTCTTCTGTATCTCGGATGAAGTTCTTGGCTCGTCCAGCATCTTTGCTAGCTTTTTCTTGAACCTTATCGCCCGCATCTGCTTCTGCTGCCATCGAGTTTACAGCAGGAGAGGCCATTGCTGCGGTGTTCGAGAAGAACGCACCAGACCACACGAAGGCCATCGCGGACACGCAAAGCACAGTTGCAGCCATCCAGCGCCCGACTGTCGAAAGCCGTTTCGTAAAAGAATTCAGTTTCATACAATACACAATCAGATATGACATTCTATTTCTACTCGATCGGAGCGCTCGGCTGAACCGTTCTCTAGAGAGAGGTTATCCGCCGACCAACGGTTAAAAAATTTCCCTCTTTTGATAGATGGAAGCAACGAAGGTCAGTCAATTTTAGATTTTAGATTTTAGATTTTAGATTTTACTCCCCAGCCGCCATTTGGAATCTTGAACTTTGGTGAGTCGATTGTAAATTTTAGATTAAAAATTAAACAATTGATATCGATTCCGGTGCAACCGGAATCGATATGAAACAGCCTTGGGGCGGGTGGGGTGAATGTAGTTCACTCAGTTGAAATCTGCTGTATTTACGAATAGGTGGTTTCCGAGATTGTGTGTGGGATATCAACATATAATACTTAACAAACAACTAATGACTAATCACAATTTAGTAAAAAAGTCAATACAGTTTCATCAATTCCCTTTAGTTTTAAAGGCTTATATTTAACAATGCGATTTTCCTCAACATAATCTGCAACCGCCGCCGAAATTAGCACCGTGTTGGGTTCCGTCACCTCTTGCAAGCGGGCGGCAATATTCACGCTCGGCCCGATCGCAGTATAATCCGATCGGTCGGGGCCGCCAAACATCCCCACCACCGCAGTACCCTGGTGAATTCCGCAGCGAAACCGCACCGGAGGCATCCCATTTTCCCCAACAATTCCCTGCTCCAACCAGCCCTGGTTAAGCTCCTTGAGAGCTCGCAGCATTTGCCCAGCAGCAGCTATAGCGCGGCGTACTTGCTCGTTAGGCGTTAGTTCCTCCGGCGCGCCAAAGAAAGCCATTACCGCATCTCCAACAAACTTGTCCACCGTACCGCCACTGTCAAAAATAGCCTTAGTCATTGCCGCCAAATATTCATTCAAAAGCTCAGCTACCCGGCGCGAGCGCAGCGTATTTGCCATTTCAGTAAAACCGACAATATCGCTAAACAAAATAGTAATCAATCGCGGTTCGGGGCGCAAATCCAGCGCCAAATCTCCAGCCGCTGCGGCCTTCACCATCGACGGCGGCAAAAATCGGCGCAGCACCGATTCAGTTAAATAACTGTTCAACTGCTGTACTCGGCGCTCGTTTTGTTTGAGGGCGATCAAATTCCGCACTTCTGCCAACAATTCTCGATCGTTAAAAGGCTTGGACAAATAAGCATCCGCACCCCTTTCTACTCCTTCAATTCGAGTATCTTCATCGGCTTTAGCAGTCAGCAAAATTGCCGGAGTTCCCTGCAATTCCTCATCCTCTCGAATCATCTTAATCAAATCCAATCCCGAAATCAAAGGCATCATCAAATCAGTTATAATTAAATTAGGATGACGTTTTTTTGCCACGGCAAATCCTTCTTCTCCGTTGCGCGCCAGCAAAACTGCAAAGCCGGAATCTCGGAGAATTGCCGACACATAAAAGCGCAAATCCGGATTGTCGTCAACCACCAAAACCGTTCCCACTGCTGTTTCCGATCTGAGCGATTGGATCGCCTCAAAGTTATAATTTTCAACCTCATTTTCCGATAAATCCGCCTCAACATCTGCCAGTTCCACCGCAGCTTTGGATGAGTGAAACTCCGCAGGTATTTCTAGTACCTGTTCCGGGGGCAAGTGAGTCGAACCGAAGTGCAGCCAAACGGTAAAAGTAGTACCTTCACCGTAAACTGACTCAACTGAGATTTGACCGCCGTGGAGTTCGACTAATTCTTTTACAAGTGCCAAACCTAAGCCGCTGCCTTCGTAGGAACGGCTAGCTGAACCTTCGGCTTGATGAAACCGCTCGAATAAATAAGGAATTTGTTCGGTGCGAATGCCGATACCCGTGTCTTTTACTTGCAACAAGCAGTGAGCGCCGGCAGATTCAACTTTGAGAGTGATAGTTCCGCCTTCTGGGGTGAATTTGACAGCATTTGACAGCAGGTTGTAAATAACTTTGTCAAATCTTTCCAAGTCCAAATAAAGTAAAGGACATTCTTGCAGTTGGGTAATTAAGTGCAGTCCTTTTTTCTCGCAGTAGGCGCGGAACGACTCTGCGGTAGAGTAACAGAAACCGACTAAATCGCAGGGGCGAAAACTTGGCTGCATCCGTCCGGCATCGAGCCGCTGCAAGTCCAGCAGTTGATTTACCAAGCGCAGGAGGCGGCGAGAATTACGCAAAGCGATTACGGCTTGTTCGTAGGGCAAGTCTTCTTGGCGCCTGCAAGCTGATTCTAGAGGGCCGATAGTTAGAGTTAGAGGCGTGCGGAACTCGTGGGAGATATTTTGGAAAAATTCGGTTTTGAGCCGATCGGCTTCCAGAAGCCGTTCTGCCTGCTGTCTGGTAGTCTGGTAGAGGCGCGACTGCTGCACGGCCAGAGCCGCTTGAGTTGCGACTATTTGAGCCAGGTCAATGTCTGAGATGTTCCAGCGGCGGATGCTGTGATTTTGGCGCAGGGAAATGCTGCCGATGATTTTGCCTTCTGAGAGTAAGGGAACGACTAACAGGGCGCGGGCTGGCGATCGAACTTGCAGTTCTGTAACATTTAACTCGGGGTGTTCGTGGAGATCTTCGATCGCCACCGGTTCTTTTGATACCATAACTTGCAATAACACCGGATTGCCCCGAATCGGCACCAAAGACTGTGGCAAAGAAGGATGGGCAAAAACCCAGGCGCGAGTGTTCTCAGCAGCATCACCCGAAGCCGTGTCGTAGCCCAGAGGGTTCGCAACTACCTCTGGATTGTCAATAAAACCCGGTTCTACAGCAACGGTATCCCTATGTGTGTCGTATAGCCCCACGCATTGGACGTATTCATCATCTTCTGTCCACAGAGATAGGGCGCAGCCGTCAACTTGCAAAGCTTGGCCGAGTTGTTGAGTAATGGCTGCAAAAATATTTTGGGGATCGAGACTCGATCGAATTGCCGTAGTAATAGTATTGACTAATGCCTCGCGCTTGGCCAGCGCCCGCACCTGTTCGTAAGCCCGGGCTTGAGAAAGCGCCAAAGCCGCTTGGTCTGCCACCGTAATTACCAACTGTACCTCGTGGTCTTGCCAGTGGCGCGGTTGCTCGAACTGGTGCAGCGCCAAGACTGCCATCAGTTCCATTTTGTAAAACAGCGGTACGATCAAGCTCGATCGAATATTCGCAGCTTCGTAAGCCTGCTGTCGTTGCTGATTATCCCAGTTTAAAACTCGCTCGTCAGTTTGGGCATCTTGAATCACCTCCACATCCAGAGTTTCCCAAACCAAATCCGGCAGCAAATCTGGGGAGAGTTCTGCTGCACAAGCATCTCCGGGCGTGACTTCCTCATCGCCCCCCAAACCTTTAGTTTCGGCTTTCTGGTAAACGAACCACTCATCGGCCACCCGGCCGTCTTGGAACGGCCGCAGCAGACAGCAACTCACCTCAAACATCTGCCCGACAGTTTCCACAATTCTTTGCAGCATTTGCTGGTAATTGGGAGCCGATCGGATAGTATTGGTAACGGCATAAAGCAGCGATTCTTGGCTCAAAGCACGGCGCAGTTCATTGGTGCGCGTTTTCAGAAGATTGTGAGTCTCAACAGCTTGACTGACAAGATTTATCAGCTCTTGAGCATCCCAAGGCTTGGTAACGTATTTGAATACTTTGCCAGCGTTAATAGCTTCAACTAAATCTTCAACATCCGTATAGCCAGTTAAAATAATTCGGATCACGTCGGGGTACTGAGCCGCCGTCAGGCTGAGAAACTCGGTACCGCTCATTTTTGGCATTCGCTGGTCGGAGATGATCACCGCAACTTCTCCCTCTTTTGCCAAAATTTCGAGAGCAGCGGGACCAGATTCGGCTCTGAGCACTTTGTAGTCTCGATGGAAGGTGCGGTAAAGCAAGTCGAGGTTATCCGGTTCGTCATCGACGATCAGAATTTTTAGCTTAGGATTTTCTTGGGAATTCATGCACCGTTCTCCTGTGCCCCAGGGCTGTTCGATTTAATAAGTCTGATTAAAGGAAGAATTCGCCGATTTAAATTGCTGAAGTCATACCATTTTCGATTTTCGATTTTCGATTTTCGATTGCGATTGACTGATGACATAAGGGTTGGTATTTTGCCTAGAGTGCCATTATTTTTGGAAAATGGTATCACAATAATTCGTGGACATGAAGTTGTTGTGAGTATGCGAGGCAAGCATCAACCTTGATTTTTGATGTCTGGGTTTTCAATTCGGAATTCTTCTGAGCCACAGTTATCTGTCGTGCACCCCAATTTTATTATTTAATGATATTCACATAAACTCGTCTCCCGATAATTTTCTTTCACCCGTTATCTTTATGCAGCAGGAGAGCAAACACAAATCTGGGCATTTTAACTGCCGTCTGGATATCTCAGAATACATAGGAATAACCGTCCTGATTGTGAGTTGATTTGCCAAATTTATGTTTGAGCCTGGCTCCTGGGACTATTTTATTTGGTATGTGAAAGCTGCCCGCAGCAAGATACAATAGACAACCAACATCTTCGCCTGTGTTTTTTCCCACAAGTAACAGCAACTTTAACAGTCAGCCAATGATACCGACCACAATCCGGCGTCGATCCCCTGACTGATATTTCGGGGTGGCCCACAGACCACAGAGGTGTCTGTGGGAGTGACGCAATTGCTGTACCATTTTAGTTAGACTTGCACTTTTTTCCCCGATCTCGGAATTTTTTCTGCCTCCTGCAGACCAACGCCCAAGCCAATTACTGTGGCGAAACACCGCAAGAGCGAGCATCCATCTGTTAATCTTAGCTAGGGATGTACTCTGTGGAAACCTATCAGTCGATTTTAGATTTTAGATTTTAGATTTACTCCACAGATGAATCGCGGAGCTTGAACTAGGGTCTAAAATTTTGATCTCTCCACGACCAGTGTCGGTGGCGTATATCATCGGTTTTTGGGCGGGGTCAATCAGCTCGATCGAGGTTTTGAAGGTCTCGCTCGCGCGCAGCAGAGTATCGAACCGACGGGGAAAACCCCTGCAGACTGTTTTCAGGCATCCAAATTTAAATTAGGAGGTTGGAAAAGTACCCCCTAGCTCAACAGGTAAAGCCGGTTCGATCGAGGACGGGCGATGGATTGCCCAGAACTGCTGAAAGCTGGGGTGCCAGGCCGGGGGGCGGCGGGGAACATCCGACACGCCAGCGCGCCCGGTGTTAGTCTGATAAGTCGTTGAGTTTTTCAACTACCGCTTGACGGATAAATTATATTCGATCGGGTATTTCCGTAAGCAGAGAGCGGTAGGATTCCGAGAACCTGACCTTAAAACCTTTGTGATTGTTTTTAATACCTTGCCCCCTAAGCTGTCGCGAATTTAATTTGTAAGCTACTGTTTACTGAAACTCTTGTGCTGCCGGTCCAAAGCGAGGGATTAAGCTTCAAGTTAAAGCCCAAATAGCTGATCCACAAATCTAGTATTATCGGATGAGTTTGATTCTTTCAGAACTAGAGTATTAAAGGCTCAAAATTTTCCATTTACCTCAAATACTACTTAAAGTCAAACACAAAAAAATGTAATTTAATCTGGATAATAAACTATGCCTATAAGTTACGTTATAAGATTCAGTATAACATCAGTAAATTTTCTAAGAGGGTAGCTTAGAAACTAGCGTAAAATAATTAATATAGTGGCCTGGCATTGTGAATCCTTCATTTTTTTCCTCACCATCTCACCAACAACAAACTCCCGGACTTTCTGGTTTTTCGATCCGGGTGGCTGCGCCCAACGACTTAACGCAGCTAGCTGATATTTTAGCCATGAGCTTTCACTCCCGCGAGGGGTTTGTAGAATGGGTGTATCCAGTGTTACGTTTGGGCATTTACGAAGATTTAAAAAATCGACTGCGTTCTAAGGCCGAACATTACATTTGTCTGGTTGCTGAGCTAGTCTCGCGCGACGAGGGAACGCAGAATTATCGATCGCACCGAGCTCAGCGCATGGCAGGAACAGTAGAAATGGCTTTGCGTTCTCGCTTTCCTTGGCAAATCCCTAATTCTGACTATCCTTATTTGTCGAATTTAGCCGTTCACCCCGACTATCGGCGGCAGGGGGTTGCTCAACAATTGCTCAGCAACTGCGAGGAGACAGCCAGAGAATGGGGATTTTCTGAGATTTACCTCCACGTTCTGGAAAATAATCACGCGGCGCGACAGTTGTACTATCAGGCAGGCTATCGCTTGCAACAGGTGGATTGGAATTGGACTGGTTGGCTGTTCGGCCAGCCGCGCCGCCTGTTTTTACGCAAGCAGATTTCGCTATCTTAAAGTAAGTATTGGAATTGATCGTGGGGAATTGGGACGAAGCAGGAAAAAGGAAAAACTAGCTATCCGTGTATCTTTGACTTCCGAATTGTGAATCAATGGAATGGGTATGAGGAATTAGTGATGAATTTTAGTTCGCTCTTAAGCGCGATCGCACAACACACTAAAATTATTTGGTAGTAAACACTTGAGCTACTAACCCTTGTGTACCTGGGAACACCTGAAAAACCCCATACAAAGTTAGATCGACTCCGGTAGCCTTGTCGGCCGTAAAAGCTCGTCAATAATCATAGAGAGTGCAACAGAAATTTATCTGCGTTAATCTGTGTTTATCTGCCCTCATATGCGGTTGAAAAAAGATAATTTATCGAACCGCACATGACAAGGGATTGAAGCTGCTAAAGATAATAGACTTATAAATAATTCCGAGGCTAACAAATTTGATGTTATATTAGGTTCGGATAATTAGTTATAATTAAGGGCAGCCGATTCACAGGGACGCCAAACCCCCTATGCCAAAAAAAGTCCAGTTAGAACCGCACTTAAGTGTCCAGGAACTCTACACTCGCTACCGGACAAGTTCAGGGTTAGTCGAACGCAGCCACTACCAGATCATCTGGTTACTCGCCTTGGGCCACACCCCACTAGCGGTGTCTCAAGTTACCGGTTACAGCCGGATTTGGATTTACCAACTGCTGCGACGCTACAACCAATTGGGGGCTGGCGCCTTAAGCGATAGACGTTCGTCCAATCGTGGGCAACCTCCTCAACTCAACGACCTACAAAGAGCGCAACTTTGGCAAGTCCTATCTGGGCCTGCTCCCGATGGTGGTTTATGGAATGGTCGCAAAGTCGCTGATTGGTTAAGTGAGTTGACAGGAGAGCACATCAGTCGCCATCGGGGATGGGAATATCTTCGGGAAATGGGCTACCGTTTGAAAGTCCCCAGACCGCAGCATCAGGAAACTGACCTCTCTCAACAACAACAGTGGAAAAAAAACTTCATTTCGAGTTGAGATTTTTACAAGGTAAATACCCTCAAGCAGAGATTGAAGTTTGGGCGATGGACGAACATCGCTTGGGACTGCTACCAGTATTGCGCCGAGTCTGGACGCTGGTTGGGGAACAACCCAGTGCCGAGGTCAAACATCAATACAAGTGGCTGTGGGTTTATAGTTTTGTCCACCCCGAGTCAGGAGAAACTTATTGGTGGTTGCTGCCGTTTGTCAACACTCAACTGTTTAATCGGGTGTTGGCCGATTTTGCTAGAGAATTTGAATGGGGTCCAGATAAACGAGTGCTGCTGGTCGTTGACCAAGCTGGATGGCATCAGTCTCAAGAGCTAGTGATTCCTGAAGGCATTGATTTGTTCGAGCTGCCATCACATTCTCCCGAATTACAGCCAGCAGAACGATTGTGGCCACTTACTAATGAAGTCGTAGCCAATTGCTCACCCCAAAATCTTGACGAGTTAGAAGAGCTGTTGGTCTATCGTTGTCAGCAATTGCTCGGTCAACAAGACTTGATTCGCGGACTGACTTGTTTTCATTGGTGGCCTTTAACTCGCCGACCGTTGACAATTAATTGAGTTCGATGAGTTCGAGGTCCTCACCCAGAGCGGCTCTGGAGTGGTCTGACGTGCAAATTAAAATTCTGTCGCCCGAATCCAAGTTCGGTCGCCCGAATTCAAGTTCGAGCGCCCGAATTAATATTATAAGTAATTACCCGAACCTGATATTATACCAAATCCGGCTTGAATACACCTTAATTTTTTAGCATTTTAGAGAGGGAAAAAAGGCAACTGTAATAGCGATGTCAAGGGCAGAGTGCTACACAGTTTCTAAGCCAGATTGAGTATTGTGAGGAACGCCACAGAAGTTCTGACCTGCTGTGGCGTTTTGTTTGTCAAAACAGGAGACTTTCGCCACCAATTCTAGAGCTCAGAGAGATTTGGTAGGAAATCCGAGGAGCCGATCGCCCCCTGAACCCCAACCAGATTCGCTAAAACCCGATCGGTGCCTGCTACTTGCAGCAACGTACCGTTCGGAGTGGCGCTAAATTGCAACTGCTGGAAACTCAGCCCGTCGGTCAAAACAAACTTATCGACGCCTACCTCGAAGTTAATCACAGTATCAGTGCCGCCCTCACCATTCAACAAAAATTGATCGCTCCCAACACCTCCAATTAAAGTATCGTCGCCCAAGTCGCCAAACAGCCAGTCATCTCCAGCGCCCCCATTGAGCAGGTCGTTATCTTTACCCCCAATTAGGGTATCGCTGCCAGCATCTCCGTTGATAGTATCTTGGCCTTCGTTGCCGTAAAGCAAGTCATCGCCCTCACCGCCGTTGATGCAGTCTTGCTGGTCGTTTGCCCCCACCGAGACACCCCGGTTATCAGCACGATCGCCATAGATGGTATCGTTGCCCTCGCCACCGCAGAGTTCATCGCTGCCGTCACCGCCGTAAATCAAGTCGTCGCCCCGATCTCCCTGTATGAGGTCGTTAGCTTTGCCGCCGTAAATCAAGTCGTTGTCTTGACCGCCACTGATGGTATCTTCAGCTTCATCGCCGAACAGCACATCAGCACCGATGCCGCCAAAGAGCAAGTCCTCGCCGCCAACATCTTTAGCTCGACTGCGAGCACCGCCGTACATGGTGTCGTCGCCGCTGTCGCCGACAAGGGTATCAGAGCCGAGTTCGCCCCAAATCAGGTCATTATCTTTGCCACCCCAAACACAATCATTGCCTTTACCTGCTTGCACGGTATCATTACCGTGGCCGCTGCCGATGATGTCGTTGCCGCTGCCACCAAACAGGAAGTCTTGTTCCCCGATATCCCCGATTGACTGGGAACTGCCACTGTCGCCGAGCAGAGTATCGGCTCCTTCGTCGCCGTAGAGGGTATCGGAGCCTAATTGACCGTAGATGATGTCATTGCCTTTACCTCCGTAAGCGCGATCGTTATCTTTGCCTGCAACCAGCGTATCGTTGGCTTGTTGACCGTTGAGGAAGTCGTTACCGAAGCCTCCGTACAGCAAGTCGCGTCCCTGGGAGTCGTTGGCCCTTTGGTCGCGGATGCCCCCAAACAAGCTGTCGGAGCCGATGCCCCCAAACAACGTATCGGAGCCGAGTTCGCCCCAAATCAGGTCATTTTCTTTACCTCCAAGGGCAATATCGTCACCTTTGCCGGTATGGATGGTATCGTCGCCCTCGTTGCCGTTAATGATGTCTGCACCCTCGCCTCCAAAAATCAAATCGCGAGCATCGTCAGGACTCTGGGAGTTGTTCTGCCCGGTGTCTCCGAGCATCGTATCCGCACCTCGATCTCCAAATAGGTTGTCAGAGCCTAAGTCCCCGGCAATCCAGTCATTCTGTTTGCCTGCGAATACGATATCGTTGCCCTCGTCTCCGTAAACAATATCGGTGTCAATGCCACCAAAAATCCTGTCATTGTCTTCGTTGCCGTAAATTTCGTCCGCGCCATCTTCACCTAAAAGCAGGTCGTTGCCTTCAAAACCGACAATTTTTTGGTTGCCTTTGGTGTCTACGATGAAGTCATCGCCGTCGGTTCCTTTGGTGGTTTTTCCCTGTGAAAATTGTGAAATAGGCCGGACAAATCCAACTGCGGGTGGTTGCTGCGGGGGCGCAAAGGTAATTGCCGGTTTTTCAACAATGGGCTGACACAAACAGTCGGTATCTGGTTCCCCGATCGGATTTGAGATGATCGGCGATGCCGGAGTTGGTGTCGGCCTTGGCGCCACCGGCCGCAAGATAGCGACAACAGTAGCGACAGCGGGACTGGAGGCGCCACTGTTGTCTGTGGCGCTGTAGGTGAAATTGGCTCCTGTAAAGTTGCCAGTTGTTTGGAAAAATAGTTGCTGTAACTGTTGAGGCGTCAGAACTTGACCTGCTGTGACTGGTACACCGCCGTTGGCTGGGTCTCCTAAAAACAGGACGGCTTGGTCTGGTGAGGGCAGGGTGTTGATGGTGTAAGAGACGATCGACCCGTCGAGGTCGCTGCCGCCCAATCCGGTGACTAACTGGCTGCTGTTGGGCCCGAGTCTGGAGTTGGCATTGTTGGCAACTGGTGGTTGGTTGTCAGTTGGTGTGGGAGTTGGAGTTGTGGGAGTTGGTGTGGGAGTTGGTGTGGGAGTTGGTGTGGGAGTTGGTGTGGGAGTTGGCACTATCAGTCCATTCACACTAGCGGTAGCGGGTGGACTGATAGCACCGCTGTTGTCTCTGGCGCTATAAGTGAAATTGGTTCCTGTAAAGTTGCCCGTTGTGAAGAAAAATAGTTGCTGTAACTGTTCTGGCGTCAGGACTTGGCCTGGTGTCACTGGTACGCCGCCGTTGGCTGGATCTCCTAAAAACAGGACGGCTTGGTCTGCTGGGGGCAGGGTGTTGATGGTGTAAGAGACGATCGACCCGTCGGGGTCGCTGCCGCCCAATCCGGTGACTAACTGGCTGCTGTTGGGTCCGAGGCTGGAGTTGGCATTGTTGGCCAATGGTGGTTGGTTGTCAGTTGGTGTGGGAGTTGGTGTGGGAGTTGGGGCCCCCGGCCGCAAGATAGCCGCCACAGTAGCGACAGCAGGACTGGAGGCGCCACTGTTGTCTGTGGCGCTGTAGGTGAAATTGGCTCCTGTAAAGTTGCCAGTTGTTTGGAAAAATAGTTGCTGCAACTGTGCTGGAGTCAGGACTTGGCCTGGTGTCACCGCCACACCGCCGTTGGCTGGATCTCCTAAAAACAGGACGGCTTGGTCTGGTGAAGGCAGGGTGTTGATGGTGTAAGAGACGATCGACCCGTCGGGGTCGCTGCCTCCCAATCCGGTGACTAACTGGCTGCTGTTGGGCCCGAGGCTGGAGTTGGCATTGTTGGCTAAGGGCGGTTGGTTATCTGTTGGAAGTATGGCGGCCACAGTAGCGGTAGCGGGACTGGTGGCGCCGCTGTTGTCGGTAGCGCTGTAGGTGAAATTGGCTCCTGTAAAGTTGCCTGTGGCTTGGAAAAATAGTTGCTGCAACTGTTCTGGAGTCAGGACTTGACCTGCTGTCACCGGTACACCACCGTTGGCTGGATCTCCTAAAAACAGCACGGCTTGGTCTGCTGGAGGCAGGGTGTTGATGGTGTAAGAGGCGATCGACCCGTCGGGGTCGCTGCCTCCCAATCCCGTGACTAACTGGCTGCTGTTGGGGCCGACGCGGGAGTTGGCATTGTTGGCTAATGGCGGTTGGTTGTTAGTTGGAGTTGTGGGAGTCGGTGTGGGAGTTGGAGTTGTGGGAGTCGGTGTGGGAGTTGGAGTTGTGGGAGTCGGTG
>NZ_JAUBQU010000020.1:0-22586 GCF_036701435.1 Microcoleus sp. Pol12A5 | reverse complement strand
AGTTGGAGTTGTGGGAGTCGGTGTGGGAGTTGGAGTTGTGGGAGTCGGTGTGGGAGTTGGAGTTGTGGGAGTCGGTGCTATCAGTCCAGCCACAGTAGCGGTAGCAGGGGGACTGATAGCACCGCTGTTGTCTGTGGCGCTGTAGGTGAAATTGCTTCCTGTAAAGGTGCCCGTCGTTTGGAAAAATAGTTGCTGCAACTGTGCTGGAGTCAGGACTTGGCCTGGTGTCACTGGTACGCCACCGTTGGCTGGATCTCCTAAAAACAGGACTGCTTGGTCTGCTGGGGGCAGGGTGTTGATGGTATAAGAGACGATCGACCCATCGGGATCGGGGTCGCTGCCTCCCAATCCCGTGACTAACTGGCTGCTGTTGGGCCCCAGGCTGGAGGTGGCAGGGTTGGCAACTGGCGGTTGGTTGGGAGTCGGAGTTGGTGCGGGTGTCAGAGTGGTTGTGACTTTAGCGCCCGGAGCACTACCGTCATTGTTGGTTGAAGTCGGGTCATAGGTACTGGAGGTACTTCTGGCAGTGTTGCTGACGCTGGCCTCTGGGGGTGCGATGAAACTAACTGTGTTGGTAATCGCAGCAGGAGCACCGCTGGCTAAGCTGGGAACAGATGAGAAGGTGACAATGCCTGTATTGCGATCGTAAGTACCGCTGGATAGACTAACTATTGTTAAACCGGGAACAATGCTATCAGTAATTATGACGTTTTCGGCTGTGCTGGGGCCGTTGTTGACTGTGGAAATTGTGTAACTGACTGTCCTACCCACAGTTTCGGTAGTAGTCCCGGTTTTGGTGGTAACAACGTCGGCACTAGGTGTCAGAGGTGTGGTGACTGTAGCCAGCGGATCAGTGCCGTTATTGTTTTCAGGAAAAGGATCAGGGGTAGTTGAGATACTTCTGGCGGTGTTGCTGACGCTGCCGGATGCAGATGCAGGTGCGATGAAGCGGACTGTGTTAATGGCAGGAGCACCGGAAGGCAAGCTGGGAATCGCTGGGAAGGTGACAATCCCAGTATCTGCATTGTAAACACCCTCGTTGGATAGACTAACTATATTTAAACCGGCAACAATGCTGTC
Source organism: Microcoleus sp. Pol12A5 (assembly GCF_036701435.1). Taxonomy (NCBI): domain Bacteria; kingdom Bacillati; phylum Cyanobacteriota; class Cyanophyceae; order Oscillatoriales; family Microcoleaceae; genus Microcoleus; species Microcoleus sp. Pol12A5. The sequence continues at coordinate 21,506 of NZ_JAUBQU010000020.1, read as the reverse complement.
GGTAACGGTGACGTTTGCGGCTGTGCTTGGCCCGTTGTTGACTGTGGAAATTGTGTAAGTAACTGTTTCACCCGGTGCTGCTGCCGTAGTCCCGGTTTTGGTGGTAACAACATCGGCAAGAGCAGCAACAATTGTAGTGGAGACTTGAGAGATGGGTTGGGAACTATTGTTGTTAGCTAGATTTGGGTCGAAAGTGCTGGATGTGCTATAGGCAGTGTTAGTTAAGGGAGCGGTGACTGTTGGGGAAACTGTGGCGGTGATGGTGCGGGTTTCGCTAGCACCGTTAGCCAGAGTCTGAATCGCCGGCCAGATGACCGTCCTCGTTGTGGGATTGTATGTGGCGAGGTCGGAGGCGCCGACGAAACTTAAGCCCTCTGGGAGGGGATCTTGAATCAGGACGCTTTCGGCGCTGTCTGGCCCGTTATTTGTGGAGGTAATCGTATAGGTAATGGTGCTATTGGGTATGGCATAGATCGGGCCTTTTTTAACAATAGAAACGTCGGCTACGAGTGTAGGTTGATTTATACTTTCGACGATGACATTGTTAACTTCGTGAATGTTTGTATTTCCCCCTGTCGAAGCAGCAAAGCCAAATTTAAAAGTACGTGGCACTTCTCCGTTTATGGTTGCCAAATTTGGTATGTCGATCAGTGTTTCGCCCGCATCAAATGTGCCGTTCCTGTTCACGTCGAAGGCTACTGTCAGACGGTTAGGAGATGTTGGTGAATTATTTGTCGGGAATAATGTAATTTGGACGGTTCTTTTAGCCTCAGCGCGAATGCTTGTATCTTTATTGTCTATGCCAATGGAAACGCCAGTCAAACTGTTAGTTAAAAGACTAGAACCTAAAAATTTATAATTTTCGGTTGGGATTGTGCTTGCTCTGCCTCTAAGTCCTACTGCATCAGGTCGTCTATCACTTGGATTGTTCGAGATGCCACCCTGTTTTCCAGCAATAACGCTAGAATAATTGCCAAATTCGTCTAATCCGACACCTAAATAACCTCCTACAATACCGGGTGAATTTGAATTAGTATTTTGAGCATAGCCAAGAGAGCCACCATAGCCTCCGGCTTCTGTTGGCGTAGCTGTTCCGTCAATGAGGAAAAAACTAATGCCATCGGCACCAAGGAGAGAACCATCACCGGGAGAAGGGGTAGTGCCTCTGTTATAGGCAAAGAAATCAAAGGTAACTCTCAGGCCCTCAGTGGCGGAGATGGGGTTGTTGTAGATGACAAAAGCTGCTTGTCCAAAGGCGTTTGAGGTTAATCTCAAAGTACCGCTTCCGGGTGTATCGCCAGTCCCTAAAGCGGGAATAACGCCGCTGGGGTTGGCTGTACTACCTGCGGTTAAGCCTGGGTTAGCTGTAGTGGGGTTGCCAATTCCATATATCCAAGGCCCGATTACTGTTGAATTTTTAAATTCTTCAGCCGCTAAGGTAGCCAGGACTGATGCATAGCCTTCTAGGACTTCTTTTTCAAAGGCTATTTCGGTATTTATTTGTCCTGTGGCAATTTCTAATTTCCAGTCGCCGCCTAGTGCTGCACTACCAGTTAAATTATTGGAAGCCGCAACATTTGCTCCTGTTATTTGGCTGAGTTTTTGTATGAATTTTAGACCTAATTTTCCGGCACCTGTGTTGCAACTTAACAGCAGAATACTACCTGTTTCGTTGAGAGCTTTACCCCACTGCTGCAATTGGCTGGCATAGGTTTCTATATTGTAAATATTGAGTTCTGTTGAGCCGATTTCTACTGATGCTGATGCGCCGTGAGCAACTATTTGAATGCTGTTGAGGCTGTGCCGCGAGGCTGCAATTTCGGCAATTTGTTCGATTCCATCCCGGGTTCTATCGAGCAGGATTACTTCTGTACCGCGTTTCACTCCCCTGAGAAACTCTTGGTAGTTTTCTACTTTTGAATCCACAATCGCTAGATTTTTTCGGCTAGCAGTCTCTGCTTTATAGCTGGCTTGTCTCAAGATTTTAGTTTCCATATTGGTAGATTTCCGTGTTGGCGCGCCTGACAAATTTGACAGATTTGGTTGGGATGGTTTTAATTTTTGGTTAATTTGGTTGCTAAATTTAAGCTACCCCTTTTCATAGATGACGATAAACTTTCAACTATAAAGTTTTAAAAATTATTTTTTAAAGATACATAATAGTTACCTCTATTTGTTATTTATGATCTTAGTCAATCATTAGACAGGATTGGCTGCGATCGCCCTAGGATGTCCTGATGCGGCCCATGGCTGGAAATTCTAACATGAATAAGGGGTGACAGCCTTTGTATTAGCCAAGATGCTCTATTTTTGGGAAAAATGATATCAGGTCTAAGGTTAGTTATATGGTAAATTACTTACGGATTTATCAGCACAAGGGGTCTGACCCCTCATAGCGCTTTGCTTCGTCTGGTGATATCGAGGCTGGATCAGACAGCTTGAACCGTAAATATACTGAAAATATTAATTTCCTAAAAATTGGCAGATTTTGACTTTGAGGTGCGATCGCTGTTGCAAGTTGAGAGGACCAAACTTCTAGAGATTTATACTTATATTTATACGAATTTGGCGTGCAGTAAACTCACAGCAATGTAATAATAGCCACTCAACGCTACAAAAGTTAATAAAAACAAAGTGGAAAATTATATATGTTAATAGCAGGATTGCGGTCACAAAAAAGAACGATCGCCCTTGAATACAAAAAGAACGATCGCCCTTTACACCGTCTTTCTATCTAAATCATCAAACTGCGTCGATCGCACACCCTAACGCGGCTTGCTAAGCGTCAATATCGAGTTCGCGCACTAAAAAAGCCCATTCATCAGCCAATTCTTCAATCACTTTAGCAGTAGGCTTGCCGCCTCCGTGTCCCGCTTTAGTTTCTATCCGAATTAACACGGGTTTTTCTCCCGCGTGGGTTTCTTGCAAAGCAGAAGCAAACTTGAAACTGTGGGCCGGAACCACGCGATCGTCGTGATCGGCAGTTGTAATCATTGTCGCCGGATAAGCCGTTCCCGGTTTGAGGTTGTGCAGGGGAGAATAGCCGTAAATTGTCGGGAATTCCTCGGCATTTTCGGGAGAACCGTATTCCGAAGTCCAGGCCCAACCAATGGTAAACTTGTGGAAGCGCAGCATATCCATAACCCCGACTGCGGGCAATGCCGCACCGAACAATTCCGGTCGCTGAGTCATGCAAGCCCCTACTAATAAACCGCCGTTGCTTCCACCTGCGATCGCCAATTTGGCAGGTTTTGTGTATTTGTTTTCGATCAACCATTCAGCAGCAGCTATAAAGTCGTCAAACACGTTTTGCTTGTTCAACTTTGTCCCTGCTTGGTGCCATGATTCGCCGTACTCGCCGCCGCCCCGCAAACAGGCGATCGCATAAACTCCCCCCAGATCCAACCACACCACATTGCTAATGGAAAAACTCGGAGTTAGCGACACGCCAAAACCGCCGTATCCGTAAAGATAAGTGGGATTATTGCCATCAAGCTGCAAGCCTTTTTTGTGGGTGATGAACATCGGTACTTGCGTGCCGTCTTTGCTGGGATAAAATACTTGCTTTGTCTCGTAATCGTCGGGGTTAAAATCTACATTCGGCTGGCGGTAAATTGTGCTTTCGCCCGTCACCATGTTGTAGCGGTAAATAGTGTTTGGTGTAGTGAAACTCGTGTAAGCATAAAAAGTTTCGGTATCGTGCCGCTTGCCATCAAATCCTCCCGCCGAACCGATTCCCGGCAAAGCTATTTCCCGCGCGAAACAGCCGTCTAAGTTGAAGATTTTAATTTTGGTGTAAGCGTCTTTCAGATAAGAAGCCACAAATTGATTGTTGAGGATGCCAATACCTTGGAGGGTTTCGGGTGCTTCGGGGATAATTTCTGTAAATTTCCCTTGACTGTCATCGCCAGCGAGGGATAAAGGAGGGGGATTGTTGGTGTCGATCGCAATTACCCGGCCGCAGGGTGCATTTAAGTCTGTTTGAAACCAGAACAGAGGGCCGTCATTGTCGATGAAGCTGTACTCTGCCTCGAATTCGTTAATCAGTTCTACAACAGGCGATTCAGGGGCAGTTAAGTCTTTATAGAAAATCAGGTTTTTTGTTTCAGTTCCCTGCCAAACTGATATAATTAGATATTTGCCGTCTTCAGTGACGCCGCCGCTAAATCCCCATTCTTTTTGGTCGGGGCGATCGTAGATTAATACGTCTTCAGATTGGGCTGTTCCTAACTTGTGATAAAACAGTTTTTGGTAATAGTTAACATCTTCGAGTTTGGTTTTTTCGTTGGGTTCGTCGTAGCGGCTGTAAAAAAAGCCTTTACCGTCGTGAGTCCAAGAGGCACCTGAGAATTTCACCCACTTTAAATGATCCGATAAATCTGCACCTGTTTCGATATCGCGGACTTTCCATTCTTGCCAATCCGAGCCGGAGGTTGACAAACCGTAAGCCATATGTTTGCCGTCTTCGCTGATAGCTACGCTACCCAAAGCAACGGTTCCATCTTCGGAGAGTGTGTTGGGGTCAATTAATACTTTGGGTTCGCTGTCGAGGGATGTTAAAGTATAGAGTACGGATTGATTTTGCAGGCCGTCATTCTTGTAGTAGAAATAGCGCTCGCCTTCTTTGAAAGGTATGCCGTATTTCTCGTAATCCCAAAGTTGAGTCAGGCGCTGTTTGATTTTTTCCCGCGCCGGAATTTCGTTGAGGTAGCCGAAGGTGACTGCATTTTGGGCTTCCACCCAAGCTTGGGTTTCCTCTGAGTCAGGATTTTCCAGCCACCTGTAAGGGTCGGGTACTTGGACGCCGTGGTAATCATCTGTTTGGTCGATTTTGCGGGTTGTGGGGTAGGTGAAAGGTCGATCGAATTTTGTCATGATTTTTTACTACTCTCGGTAACTTTGTCCAGTTTACCCTTTCGCGGCAGTGACGACAGGGAACAACGAAACTCAAGACCAAATAGCAAATACCAAATACCCGACAGGTTTCAACCTGTCGCTACACAGACAAAACCCGCCGACGCGGGTTTCATATCTTACAAATTTGTCATTACGAGCCTCAGCGAAGCAATCGCAGAAGCTTAGGATATAGCTGTCGTCGCATCAATTGTAAACTCTTCATCCTCTCTTCTCTTCCTTTGTTTCCTTGGCGTATTCGCCGTTCGTTTCTCTTATTTTTAAATCAGCCATCACCCGTTTTCAACTAATCCAACTCCCTCCTTCCTTCCAAAGCGCGAGCCAATGTAACCTCATCGGCATATTCCAAATCTCCCCCCATCGGCAAACCAAAGGCTATGCGCGTCACTAGGGTAAAAGGTTTTAATAAGTGACCGATATAAAGAGTAGTAGTTTCGCCTTCCACGCTGGGACTAATAGCAATAATTACTTCCTTAACCTTTTGCTGGCTGACCCGCCGAACTAACGGTTGAATGTTCAATTGTTCCGGGCCAATTCCATCCATCGGCGAGATAACGCCACCAACAACGTGATATTTACCCATATATTCCCGCGTTTTTTCTAAAGCGATTACGTCGCGGGATTCTGACACTACACAAATGGTATGAGTGTCGCGGTTGGTATTGCGGCAAATTTCGCAAACAGGGTCAGCAGATAAGTGAAAGCATACTTGACAGAAACCTACTTGCTGTTTGGCATCAATCAAAGATTTAGCTAGGGCTTGCACTTCTTCTTCCGGTCGCTTCAAAATATGTAAAGCTAAACGCTGGGCTGTTTTTGGGCCGACTCCGGGCAAGCGCTGCAATTGTTCGATTAAACGAGCTAAAGGTCGAGTGTACATTAAAAATTGGCGGTAATTGGTAATATCATTTCTGGCTGATTCGCGATCGTAGAATTGGCGCGATGTAGGGGCGGGTTTTACCAAGCATCTATGTTTTAAAATAAGTATATCATAAACTCGTCCCGCCCATACACTGATGGCTATTGACTAATTTACCCTCCACTAATTTTAGCTTTGTAGCCTAGCTTTGTGATAATTTCTAGCAGCTTTTGCTTGTGTTCGCCTTGAATTTCGATTTCATTATCTTTGACTGTGCCGCCAGTACCGCATTGGGCTTTTAGCTGCTTGGCTAAAGTTGCTAATGTTTCGGGTTTTTCCTGAAAGCCGCTGATGACTGTAACTGTTTTGCCACCGCGTCCTTTTCGGGATGCTTCGATTTTGAGGTTTTGTTGATTGGGGGGAACTTCGGCAACTCCCCGTTGGAGGGCTGCCGAGTTGTCAACGCTGCCAAATTCGGAGTAAACTATTCGTTTGCCCTCGGTTGTTTTGCTGTCAGAATCTTTGCGTTTTGATGCTGCCATAGGTTAAAATGCTTGAACTTTTTTTACTGGTATTTCTAGTTTTAGGGGATTGGGGTATGGTTGCGATCGCTCGGAATGCGCTCTATCTTCTACTTATTGTATTAGCCCGTCAAGCGTTCAAGGAATTATAATTAAATTTGTTCGATCGCCTCAAGTCCACAACCAATTTGGTACGATCGACACCAAGCCTATAGCTTACCCGCGAATCTAAAAAATCTAAAATCTAAAATCTAAAATCAAATGACTGTCACTCCCCTGCCTCTCACCACCGAAACCAGCCCCCAACGCCCCGACTCCCTCGGCAGATTCGGCAAATTCGGCGGCAAATACGTCCCCGAAACCCTGATGCCGGCGTTATTTGAACTAGAAGCTGCTTTCCACAAATACAGCAGCGAACCGGAATTTCAACAGCAACTTCAACAATTGCTCAAAGATTATGTCGGCCGCCCCAGCCCTTTGTATTTTGCGGAACGCCTCACCGAGCACTACGCTAAAGCAGACGGAACTGGCCCGCAAATTTACCTCAAACGCGAAGATTTAAACCACACCGGAGCTCACAAAATCAACAATGCTTTAGCTCAAGCATTGCTGGCAAAACGCATGGGCAAAAAGCGGGTAATTGCTGAAACTGGTGCAGGTCAACACGGCGTTGCCACTGCCACAGTTTGCGCTCGTTTCGGTATAGAATGCGTTGTCTACATGGGCGTTCATGACATGGAAAGACAGGCTTTAAATGTGTTTAGAATGCGCTTGATGGGAGCCGAAGTGCGGCCGGTGGCTGCGGGTACGGGAACTCTGAAAGATGCGACTTCTGAAGCAATTCGCGACTGGGTGACAAATGTCGAAACAACTCATTACATTCTTGGTTCCGTAGCGGGTCCCCATCCTTACCCGATGATGGTGCGCGATTTCCATGCGATAATCGGTCAAGAAACCCGCGCTCAATGTCAAGAAAAGTGGGGTGGTTTGCCAGATATTTTATTAGCTTGCGTCGGCGGCGGTTCTAATGCAATGGGTCTTTTCCACGAGTTTGTCGGGGAAGAAACTGTCAGATTGATCGGTATTGAAGCGGCGGGCGAAGGTGTGGAAACTGATAAACACGCTGCTACTTTGACTAAGGGAAGTGTGGGAGTTCTGCACGGGGCTATGAGTTATTTGCTGCAAGATAATGAAGGTCAAGTGATTGAGCCACATTCGATTAGTGCGGGTTTGGATTATCCGGGTGTGGGGCCGGAACATAGTTATTTGAAGGATGCGGGCAGAGCTGAATATTATAGCGTAACTGATGCAGAAGCACTGGGAGCATTTCAGCGGCTTTCGCAGTTGGAGGGGATTATTCCGGCTTTGGAAACTGCTCACGCGATCGCCTATTTAGAGACTCTGTGCCCGCAGCTAACAGGCAATCCGCGCATTGTGCTTAACTGTTCCGGACGCGGCGACAAAGACGTGAACACTGTAGCGAAGGTTCTGAATATCTAGGTTAGCGGAATGTGGGGCGATCGCTCTGTAGGAATTGGTAACAATTAACTTTATTTCTCGTTTGATTTCATGTCCAAAGGTTTGATTTTGATGTGCTTGGGATTGTTGACAATCCTGCCTAAGTGTGACACCTCCATTCCTACGCGATCGCTGCCACAAACTCCCATGAATACTAATGTTGCTTCGAGTGCTATTACTGACTTAGAAAAAGCGGTCAACCAACAGATCAATCAATACCGAGCATCTAAAAAGTTGCCGCCGCTGAGTATAGATCCGCGAATCAGTCAGATAGCAAGAATTCACAGCGAAGATATGGCTAAGGGTAAAGTAAGTTTCAGTCACGATGGATTTGAGGGGCGGGCGAAAGCTATTACGATTCCTTATAAAAGTGTAGCTGAAAATCTTGCTTACAATTTTGGCTACAGCGACCCGGTACGCAATGCTGTTGAGGGTTGGATTAAAAGTGACGGCCACCGCAAAAATATGGAAGGTCAGTTTAATGTGACAGGTATTGGAATTGCCAAAAATGCCAAAGGTGAGTATTATTTTACTCAGCTTTTTGTTCTCAGTCGGTAAGCCGAAGGAAGAAGGAAGTTCGGCAACGGATTCGCTCGACGGATGTAACGGATGTCAGTCCGAGGGAAGTCGGAAGAAGGAAGAAGGAAGAGGGAAGAGAGAAGAGGGCAGTCAACAGTCAACAGTTAACAGTCAACAGTCAACAGTCAAAAATTACTAATAATGGAATTTGCAGATTTTCAAGTGTGCGATCGTGATATTCCCGATTCTCTCTTATCTTACTATTTGACAGCAGAGGCGATCGCCGTTGATACGGAAACAATGGGTTTGATGCCGTGGCGCGATCGCTTGTGTTTGGTTCAGTTGTGCGATCCGCAAGGTAAAGTTGCGGCGGTGCGGATTGCTAAAGGCCAGACTGCGGCCCCGAATTTAAAAAAGCTAATGGAAGCTGAAAATATTGAGAAGGTATTTCATTTTGCGCGCTTTGATATGGCAACAATGCGTTACAATTTAAGTATTGACATTGCACCTGTTTTTTGCACAAAAATTGCAAGCAAACTGGCGAGAACTTACACCAACAAACACGGACTTAAAGATTTAATCCAAGAATTGGAAAAAGTAGAACTCAACAAAACTTCTCAAAGTTCTGACTGGGGAAATTCTGAGCATCTTTCAGACGAGCAACTCAGCTACGCTGCTAACGATGTCCGCTATTTGCTGAGCGCTCAACAAAAGTTGACTGCTATGTTGCAGCGAGAAGAACGCTGGGAAATTGCACAGCAATGTTTTCAGTGTTTGCCGATTTTTGTGAGTTTGGATTTATTGCAGTACAAGGATGTTTTCGAACACGGCTAATACCATTTTAGATTTTAGATTGGCAATGACTGATGACTACCAGGGTTTAGAACACGAGCATACAATTGCATTCTTTTTTGGAACTGGTATAATATTCTGTCACCTAGCAGAACTGCCATCAAATTGGTTTGTAGTGAAGACTTGAGTTATCATAAAACTCGCTGGGAATTTAGTCCTCACTACAAACATAATTATTATTATTATTATTTGACCGGACTTGATGTAAGTTAAAAAAATTTCAAAACATTGATCTATGGCTGATTAGGACTGATCGGGATTGTGTTCGTGCAGTAAAGCTTCAATTTGGTCGTCAACATTTCTAATCACCTGTTCCAAAGCGGGCAACCCCTCTAAAGGCACAGGAGAAAGCCGAGTTCGATCGCGAATTTGATTCACTTTCCGCTGCAATTCTTCGGCCAGCCGCAGTGCGTCCCGACTCAAAGTAGACAACTGCTGCTGCTGGTAAAACCTCAAAGCTGCCCCCCGCAAAACTTGCAGGGTGGCTTCTTCCTTGCCGCCCACCGTCATTACCCGCAAGCGCAACAGCAAATGAGTGTTTTGATATATGCGCTCAACTTCGACTTGTTTGGGCTGTTCCACCGGGCAAACAGGCATATCTGTCAGCCGCTTCAACTCGTCGATGACCTCTTGGAAAAGGACGATATCGATACCTTCGAGCATCGATTTCAAAACGCCATCTTGACTCCAAAGAATGCGACCTTGGGACTGATGCCGCTCAAAAAACAGGCGGCCGATACCCTCTCGCAGCACTCTACCGAGCAATTCTTGTAGAAGTTGGGGCGCGGGCAAAGTTGCCAAAACTTCCACTTGGCTTGACAAGTGCAAAGCCTCGACATTCAAAACCGATAGCTGTGTCGGTGTTGGGGGAACCTCAGCGCCAGCAGGTTTAAACCGCTCAGGAGCGGGCATCGAGGCTTCTGGCACAGACAGGATCGTTGCTGCATTGGGGCCTGAAGTTGCTGGTGCGGGATTTTTGGGTGTTGGGGCTGGTGCGGTTTCTGTCTGGCTCGGTTCTCGGAGCTGGTTCCCGTGCAGCAAGTAAGCTGAGAGCATCGAGCGCTGAGTTTCCGAGGCAATTGGCTCTGTTGTGACTGAGCAATTCATGTAAGCTAAAATCCGCTGCACGTAGTCCAAGGCGGAGTCATCTTGGGCATCGACTACGCCCAATTTAAACAGATTACCTTCCAGAGATAAAGGCAAAACTTGATAGTAAAGGCAAGCTTCAAAGGGGACAACTGTATCGATTAGGTGAAATATTCGATCGGAGTCCATTGTAGCTGCCGAGTCTGTTGAAGATGTATGTACCATTAGCTGCTTTGTAGTTGGAAGCGCGATCGAGCGCGACGCACCAACCTGATGCGATAAAATTAAACGCTGCAACTTCCCTGACGGAGGAATTAGCCTAACAACCGGAAGCTTTTTTTAAAGAAAAATCCTTAGTCCCAGAATTTTCTCCCTTCTGTATTGCAGCCTTAAATTCTACCAAAAGATTGAGATCTAGATGATGACTAGCGCAGTCTAGACCCACTATCATCGATCGCCCGAGATTGATGCCCGTGGCTGGCAACAATAGAATTATGTCTTTAATGCACAAGTATTAGAGATGCACCACAACCGATGATTTACGGGCAACCGCTGAATTTAGGATTGGTTAAAAAATCCTCAAAGTCGATCGTGCTGCTAGTATCTTACCTCAGAGAGTGGGCGGCGATCGTCTCAAAGCGGGCTCGTCACGGCAGCGCTACGATATGCCGATCGATCTAACCTGAATTGATACAAGGGGAATGGCGCGGTTTTCCACGGGAAAACTCGCAGCACTCTGTGGCTTTTGGGGAATTGATTTGTAGCGCGGATTCCGAAAAATGCTACCGCCAATTCACAATTAGCAATTGCCCGCCACCCATTACCAATCTACTCGTTGCGGAGCGATTGAGCTGCTAAATACAGTTTGCTCCACTCGCCGATGACTTGATTGGTTTTCAACTTTAATTCAGATGCGATCGTCTCTACACTTTTCCCTGCTTTCAACGATTCTAGCAACTGCCGCTGCACCGGCGTGAGGTTTTGTAAATATTGCTGCCACTGAGCGGGAGTCAAGCCCAAACTGTGTTCTTGGAGCGAAGTTTCCAGCCAGTTGGCGACTAATTCCGGTGCTTGTTTGACCGCAAAAACCCGAATCGCGTGGTAACTAACTTTTTCTCGCAAGCGGTAAATTTGCTTGATCGGAACCTTCAACTCCTCGGCAATTGCCTCTTGGGAACGGCCTTGCAGGTAAAGCCGCAGCCACCGGGAAGCCAGCGGATCGACTTCAGCGGCTAAATAATTCTCAAATTCTTGTTGGACAATCTGCCGCTGAGTTTGCTGCTCTTCCCAAGCTTGATTTTCTCGATACTCGGACATAGCCTGTTCGTCTAACAGGCTGAGCGGTTCGTCTGTATCGTCGGGTAGAACCTGTTCCGACACCAGCCGCACCCAGTCTCCTGCAGGCACCTGCGTCAACCCGCCCCGCTGGGCACGCCGCAGGTAGTTGACAAAACGGTACACCAGCAGCGGCTGGTTGCGGATCGGCCGCAAGCAGTATTCTTCTGTGCTCGCTAGCAGCAAAGCATTTCGCAGGCGTCTGTCTGAGGTGCATTCGGCAATCCAGGCGACTTGCTGCTGCAGGTAGCGATCGGAATTGAGCATTTCCTGAATCACTTCTTGCAGTACCTCCACCGCACTCCGCTGTCTGTCCCGACTCAGCGAAACCCACGCTTGGATTTTTTGGCGGAGCACAACCAAGCCGCCGAGCCGCCCGATCAAGTTGCGGTAAGCTTTTTCTGGCGGTACTCCCAGATACCGAGAAATCAAAATTCGATATAAAAAGTCGATCGCCCCAGAGGCAACAGACAATTGAGTTGGGCTAAGAGTGTCAAATCTTTCGGGCTTGTCTCCCAACAGCCAGCGGACAACACTCTCGCGAGTGCTAGAACTCTCCTGCGGGCAATCTTGTTCGAGTCGAGACTTCCAATCTTGTCCTAGTCTTTCCGCCAAGGTCATGGGCTGTCGAGAATATTGTCTTTCACCCCCGATTTTACGTGGTATCCTGGATTTTTGAGTATTTTTCAGATACTACGATCCTCTTCTGCAAGCTTCGCCAACGCGCGATCGGATAAATTACCTTAAATTACCCTAAACAAAATTCCATTACGGTGCGATATGCCTAACTTTTTATTAGAACTCGGTACAGAAGAATTGCCCGCATCTTTTGTCGCAGGCAGCGCCCAGCAGTGGCAGCAACTTGTACCTGCAACGCTGGCAGAAGAATCCTTGACAAATGACTCTATTAATGTATACGCTACTCCGAGGCGTTTGGCAGTTCTCGTGAAAGGGCTGCCAGTTCAGCAATTAGATAGAGAAGAAGAGGTAAAAGGGCCGCCCGCGAGTTCGGCTTTTAAAGATGGCAAACCGACGAAAGCAGCCGAAGGTTTTGCGAAAAAGCAGGGCGTAGAAATTGATGCTTTGGAAGTTCGCGCTACCGATAAAGGCGATTTTGTGTTTGTGCTCAAAAAGATTCCGGGGCGGATGACCGCGGATATTTTGACAGAACTTGTGCCGCAGTGGATTAACAAGTTAGAAGGCAAAAGATTTATGCGGTGGGCCGACGGAGATTTGAAGTTTCCGCGCCCGATTCGATCAATGGTGGCACTGTTAGATGATACTGTACTGCCAATTACATTGGTGAGCGGTTCGGATACGGTCACGAGCGATCGGATTTCCCAAGGACACCGGGTGTTACATCCGCAGCCTGTCTCGATTCCGCAAGCCGAGAATTATGTCGAATGTCTGCGGGCTGCTTGCGTGGAGGTCGATCGATCCCAGCGCAAAAATCAAATTAAAGCACAAGTAGAAGCCGCAGCAACAAAACAAAGCGGTTACGCCGACATTACGGAAGACTTGTTAGAAGAAGTCACAGACTTAGTAGAATGGCCGAACGCAGTTGTCGGGAAATTTGACGAAGAATTTTTGATATTGCCGCCGGAAGTAATCACCACAATTATTGTCACAAACCAGCGCTATTTTCCGATTCTCAAAAGCCCGGATTTTCCCGAACTGCTGCCCTATTTTATTACAATTTCCAACGGCGACCCGGCTAAAGCGGCGATTATTGCCGCCGGTAACGAGCGAGTAGTGCGGGCGAGATTGGCAGACGGTCAGTTTTTCTATAAAGCAGACTTGGTAAAGCCTCTAGAGGATTATTTGCCAAAGTTGGCAACAGTTACTTTCCAGGAAGATTTGGGGACTGTACGCGCAAAAGTCGATCGGCTGTGCAAGATTGCCAGCCTCATCACCAACCAACTGCAAATCACAGGCGAAGAACAAGCTTATATAGCAAGAGCAGCCTTACTTTGCAAAGCCGACCTCGTAACCCAAATGGTTTACGAACTTCCCGAAATGCAAGGAATCATGGGGCAGAAATACGCCTTAGCAAGTGGCGAATCCGAAGAAGTAGCCACAGCGATTTTTGAACATTATTTGCCCAAAGGTGCGGGCGACAATTTGCCCCAAACTCTGACTGGTCAAGTTGTCGGAATAGCCGACAAATTAGATACTTTAGTCAGCATCTTCGGCTTGGGAATGTTGCCGACTGGTTCATCCGATCCCTTCGCTTTGCGCCGCGCAGCTAATGCAATAATTAACATTATTTGGGCGGCTCAGTTGCCTATCAATTTGCACCAGTTGCTCGCAGAAGTTGTTGCCGAATTTACTGCCGCACGCCCAGAAACACCTGCGGAGTTGCTATCACAGTTATACGAGTTTTTCTTACAAAGAATTCGGACTTTGTTGCAAGAAGAAAAGAATGTAGATTACGATTTGGTAAATGCCGTTTTGGGAGAAAACGACCCAGAATATACTGAACGAGCATTGAGAGATATGTTGGACGCACGGGAAAGAGCGCTTTTCTTACAACAAATCCGCAATAACCAGACTTTGGATCTAATTTACGAAACAGTCAACCGTTCAACTCGTTTGGCGGCTCAAGGTGATTTGGATAAAATAGAATTGGAACCGAAAACTGCTGTTAAACCGGAGTTATTTCAAAAGTCGTCTGAACAAGCTTTTTACGATGCAGTCGTGCAGTTAGTGCCGCAAACGCTGTTATCCAAACAAACTCGGAATTACCAGCAGTTAGTAGATAGTTTGACGGAAATTGCTCCGACTGTCAGCAACTTTTTCGACGGGCCAGCAAGCGTTTTGGTGATGGATTCTGACCCGGAAATTAAGCAAAATCGGTTGAATTTACTGGGTTTGCTGCGGAATCACGCGCGGGTGTTGGCTGACTTTGGGGCGATCGTCAAAAGTTAAAATTGACAACACCCAAATATTCTGGGCCTGCAGATTCCACCTTTGCCCGCAGTCCGCCGTTCGTTTCAACCCCCGTCTGAAAGCGAAAGTCCTCGTTATGAGGACTCTAAGCCATACATACCAGACTTTTCAGTCAGTTTTAATTGACTTTAGCTGTTAGACAGGGGTTGAAAACCCCTGGTGGGGCTGGGGCAAACAGAGGGTGTGCAGGCAAACCAACTTGAGAAAGGTACTTGTTAAAATCTCGATCGAAATAACATTAAAGCTTACTAATAAAAGTAGTAAACTTATTAGAATTATTGCGGAACCGCGCGAGTCTCAGCAGAGTTCGATCGCTCTCTTAAAAAATAAGCTAAATGGCCAATAGTCAACAACCAATTCAAGGTTAAGATATAAACTTATAAAACCAGGGAAGTTCGCTCCATCACACACACAGCTTATGCCGATAGCTCATATCATTGGACTAGGAAAATCAGGAATTGCCGCCGCAAGACTGCTAAAACGCGAAGGATGGGAAGTAACGCTGAGCGATCGCTCATCTTCCCCAAATTTGCTTGAACAGCAACAGGAATTCGCTAGCGAAGGAATTCATGTGGAGTTAGGTAAATCTTTTGAACCTGTCGATTCTATAGAATTAATAGTAGTAAGTCCGGGCGTTCCCTGGGACAGTCCAGCATTAGTGCGCGCCAGAGAGTTAGGGATTGAAACAATCGGAGAAATGGCTCTCGCGTGGCGTTACCTCAAATCTCCTTGGGTGGGAATTACCGGCACTAACGGCAAAACTACTACTACTGCTTTAATTGCTGCTATTTTTGCCGAGGCCGGGCTTTACGCGCCCGCTTGCGGCAATATTGGCTATGCTGCGTGCGAATTAGCTTTAGCTGAAAAACAGCCGGATTGGGTAATCGCAGAAATTAGCAGCTATCAGATAGAATCATCGCCATTTGTAGCGCCGCGAATCGGAGTTTTGACGACTTTGACGCCGGATCACCTCAGCCGCCACAAAACGTTAGAAAATTACTACAACATTAAAGCCCATTTGCTGAAAAAGTCGGAATTGCAAGTAATTAACGGTGACGATCCTTGTTTGCGGCAGCAAGGAGTTGAGGTTTGGCCGGATGCGTGTTGGACGAGTGTCAAAGGTGAAAAAGAACTGTTGGGCGATCGCACTTTTGGAGCGTACATCGAAAACGGTTGGGTAATAGCTCAAAGCGAGAAAATTTTACCTGCTGATTCTTTGCGGATGGTGGGAGAACACAATTTGCAGAATTTGTTAATGGCGGTGGCTGCAGCTAATTTGGCGGGGATAGATAAAAGTGCGATCGCCCGGGCGATCGCTAAATTCCCCGGAGTTTCGCACCGCCTCGAACACATCTGCACTTGGGAAGGCATAGATTTCATCAACGACAGCAAAGCTACTAATTATGACGCCGCCCAAGTCGGGTTGGCTTCTGTGAGCGCACCGGCGATTTTAATTGCGGGCGGCGACGCCAAAGAAGGGGACGATCGCGCTTGGATTGATACAATCAAGGCGAAAGCTGCTGGGGTGTTGCTAATTGGGGATGCGGCAGGTATTTTTGCCGATCGGCTCGAACAAGCAAATTACAACGCTTGGGAAATAGTCGAAACAATGGAACGAGCAATCCCGCGAGCCGCAGAATTAGGCAAACAGAACAACGCAAAAGTAGTGCTGCTTTCCCCAGCCTGTGCTAGCTTCGATCAATACCAAAACTTCGAGCAACGAGGCGATCATTTCCGTCAATTATGCCTCGAATCCCTAGTTTAGATATGTCATTGTTCGCTGTGTACAAATTAAGAATTTTCTACACAGCGAACAGTAATAAACTTAAATCTGTGTCTATCGGCTTACATCTGCGGTTAAAAATTAAAACCTCTGATTTTGACCAATCTACTTTAAGTAACAGTCTTCCAAACAGTCTTAACTCTCTCCTGTTGTTCCGATTCTAGCTCGTGAAAAACTATCATTATTTCCTCATGAGTATAATCAATAATGATTGCAGCCAATTGAGCCACTGTTTCCGCTTCCAGCATGGCTGTTTTTAAATTTGCCATTGCCTCTTTATCCATTAACACTAAACTTTGAATATTGACCTCACTTTAATTTTAATTCTGTCTGCAAATGTCTTTTAATTTGGTCTGAAAATCAACAAGCTGAGCCGAAGTTATTGTATCAGAATGCGACGACGATATTTTAAATTCTTGCCTACAAAGCTGAGAACGCAATTTTTCATCAATTTCCAGAATCTTGCCTTCAGAATCGACATTTTTTTGCAACAAAGTTGCGACTTCCCTTTCCAGTTGGCGATTGCCTTGCTGAAAGAAACCTTGAGAGTTAGAACGAAACAAACCGCTATTAACTTGCTGAATTTGGCTAGGTGTCAGCGCTTGAGCCGAGACAGCAGCCGGAAATCCCAAAGATGCTGCTAGCCACCAGCTATAAATTATGTGTTTGAGAATGCTGTTCATCACTGTCGGGAGGATTTTTTACCTCAATTGGTTTCTCGTCTTCTGACTCGCTTGCTAATTCATCTTCTCGTTCAAGTTTTTCTTGCCAATCTACAAGCTGCTGAAAAAGTTTCTGGTTAATTTCAAAGACGGGTTTGTTGGTTTCTGACATATTTACTCCTAACATTTATTACATTTAACTGGTTCCCAGGCAGAGCCTGGAAACGAGTAGAAAAACAATTATGTCGATCGCAAGCTAGGCTCAAACCTTCAGCAGCGACATAATTATGCCAGTTAAAGACCCACCAAGCAAAGCTAAAGTAGCTAAGGTACTAATGCCAAATCCTGCCGCTCTTTTTTCGGCAGCTTGATAGTAACCCCAAGCAAACAAAATGCGTCCAATTATCCAAACTGCGCCGATACCGGCGCCCAAAATTGGGCTGATAAATTGCGAGAACAGCCACAACGAGGGCAAAAATAGAATCATTTGCTCTAAGGTATTTTGCTGAACTCGCACCACTCGCTCAAAGTCTGGGTTTCCTGTCATCTGCGGGGGAGAAACTTTGTGTTTGAATCTAGCTCTGCCGACGTTGATGGTAACAACGAAGTAGAGAATTAATGCTGAAACAGTAATTAGACTAGGCCAAAGTGTCGCGTTTGCTTCTGCAAGCATGATTCGGTATTCTTAGGGTGGAGTAGATATCTTGATTATAAATCAATTATTGCCGATCGCGTTATTCATCGCCATGCCGTCATTCAAGGCGGGGGATTTGATGCAACTGCGGGGTATTAGTGGCGCGACAATTGCTTTAGAGTTCCGGGAGATCCTCGAAAACTTGCGGGCTGGGATTTTGATTCTTTTGACTGCACCTGCACAGGGATACAAGCCCCCGACTCTTGTCGTGAGCCGCCCAAATTTTAGACTCTTATTCAACCTCCCAGATTCATCTGTGGAGTAAATCTAAAATTTGTAGAGTTAATTAAAAATCTAAAATCTAAAACTGTAAAAATTGAGGAGGCTGACGCACTATACGATATTTTGAATATGAGCTAGATCATAGAAAGATTTGGGATAATTTGCCAAACTGAGAGTAAGGTTAAATAGGAGGTCAATTTAATGACCAATACTGCTCTCAATTTTAAGACTGCACCCGGACATGAAGTTCTGGCGGCGGCGGGTAAGAAAATGTTGAGGCCGGGGGGGAAATTTGCTACGGAACAGTTATTTGAATGGGCGGATTTTCAGCCTGGGGAGACTGTTTTGGAGTTGGCTGCTAGTTTTGGATATAGTTCGATCGCCCTTGCTGAACGTTTTGGTGTAAAAGTAGTGGGAGTTGAGAAAAATCCCCAGAGTCTGGCCCGCGCTCGTGCTAATGTTGCAGCAGCCGGTTTGAGCGATCGAGTGGAAATTGTGGAAGGAGATATTTTTCACTTAGATCGGATTTCCCAACAGTTTGATTGGGTTTTGGCTGAAGCTATCCTGACAATGCAGTCGCCGTCAGGGAAAGCTAAAATTGTATCGGGAATTTGCGATCGTTTAAAACCAGGCGGCAAGTTTCTCTCTCACGAACTTTTAGTTAAAAACCGAGAAGCTGAAATTCACAAAGCTTTATCAGAAGTGATTCGCGTCAATTCAACGCCTTTGTCTGAGTCTGGCTGGATTGCTGTTTGCCAAAACGCGGGTTTGCAAGTAGAGAAGTCTCAAACTGGGGCGATGGGCCTCCTAAATTTGTCGCGAATGCTGCAAGATGAAGGGTTTGTGGGTACTGTGCGGATTTTGTGGAATATATTAAGTCGATCGCAAATTCGCGATCGTATCTTAGCAATGCGTCGAGTTTTCCAGCATTACCAACAGGATCTAGGCTACATCGTTATCTCTGCCAAAAAACAATCTTAACCGATGCAATTGATTTTCGATTTTCACTTTTCGATGGAAGAAAGTGAAGCCACTGATAAATTCAAGGCTTGTGACCAAATTAATTAATTGTCAAAAACTATGACTACTACTCTTTTACCGCTACAATCTTCAGCAATCCAACTCCGAGACGCAATTGAATATCCCGCCACCGGAGTGCTGAACAAAATTTTAGTCAAAGACAAGAATTGTCAGTACAGTTTATTTTGTCTGGCAGCAGGAACAGAAATTTCGGAACACTCTTCGGCACGGAATGCCACAGTTAATGTCATAGAAGGAAAGGGTATTTTGACTTTGGAAGAGAAGGATATTGTTTTGGAACCGGGGGTATTTGTCTTTATGCCCGGTCAAGCTCTTCACGCTTTGAAAGCCGAAGAAAATTTGGCGTTTATTTTGACACTTTCCGAAGCGAATTAATTTCCGCAATATTGCTTGGGGGGCGGGTTTCATACTTGCCTAAAGTCAATCATCTCATCAACCCGCCCCGATTAATCGATTCTGGGGGCGGTTTTATATAGTTAGTGGCAGTCAAATATTGTTTCTGAAAGCAGCCCTACAAGCATTGGGATCTTAACCTTTAGTCTATTTCATCTCCAGAGGCGACATCCTCCAATTTGTTCCAATCCAATACAATAATTTTACCGCCTCGACTGTAGGATACAAACGGCTTGAGTTTCTTAAACAACCGCACGCATTCTTCGTAGGTAATTCCTATACTGCGAGCAATTTGATAGTAGGGAAAACGTTTTTCTAAACATACACTATTATCCGCAATCTTGGTACCTTGCTCGACGGCAAAGTAATGAAGAAATCGGGCCAGCCGCACGATGGCCCTTTCCGACACCAAACCGTGCACTGTCTCGTGCAGTTGCTGCAACCGCTGATTAAAAACCGCCAATATTCGCAACGCAATCTCAGGATTTTCCCGAATTGCTGCTAGCAAAACTTCCCGTTCTGTGGTAAGAACTTCCACATCAGTTTCTGCAGTCACCGTTGCGGGGGCAATGCCGTTGCCTAGCAAAGCAGGTGCGGCAAAAATATCTCCCTGAAATAAAGTGCGGAGAATTGTTTCTTTGCCCGCCGCCGCTGTTTTTGCAACCCGCAGAGAACCGCTCAAAAGAGTGTATAATTTTTCGGGGATGCGATCGCCCTCATACATCACAACTTCTCCCTGTCGGTAAGTGCGAATTACTGTGTGTTCTTGCAATCGCTCTAATTCAGTTTGGTTTAAGCTGGTAAATATTCCAATTTTAGCCAGTTGCTCAACAGTTGCTTTCATACCTTTAACTCTACCCGCTCGGAGTCTATTGACAGTATAATAACGGTGAATTCAGAATATATCGAGACAAGCAGAGCCATCTACAAAAATGCAGAATCGGAATATCAGCGATATTATTTTGATGAGAGAGCTGGCGGATTTGTGCTAATTCACCAACAACACAATCTTAATAATTCGGAAATCTTTATTGCTGAAGTTTTGGCTAAAATAGGGATGAGAGTTAGAATGTTGAGCGAGCAAGCACCGTCAGGGACTAAAACTCCCGACGCTGACGTTGACGGTCAAATGTGCGAATTTAAGGAATTAACCAAAGAGTCTAACAATCTCAAAAATAGAGTACAAGAAGGCTTTGGCAAAGCCAAAAATCAAAGTGCAAATGCAGTCATTTTTCACGTAAATATAGAAAATTACGACATTCTAGAAATAGACCAAGGCATCCGACAAGCTATATATTGGGATGTCCAGCAGCTAATACAGACAGTTATTTTGGTTTTTAACAACCAATCTGTTCAAAAAATTACTAGAGAGGAATGGGAAAATGGGGAACGTTTTTCAAGAATTTGAAGAAATGGTCAATAGCGGGATAAAAAATAATATGCCGCGCGATGCAAAATTGATTATTGTTGGAGAGATTGTTTACGCAGTAACTCAGGACTTACTAACAAATAAAGAAGGTTGGCTCCTAGAAAATATGCTGGGAGGTAGAGAAGAATGGGAAGAGGGGCTAGAATATGCTATTTTTGGCGATTCTAAACTGGGACACAGCGCGCCGTCAACCTCCGATAATTTACCCTTAAATATTTTAGACAAACCTCTGGTGATTGCCGGCAAAACTTTTCATTCTCGCTTGATGACGGGGACGGGAAAATATCGCAGCATTTCAGAAATGCAGCAAAGTGTCAACGCCAGCAGGTGCGAAATTGTGACTGTAGCTGTGAGGCGAGTGCAAACAAATGCTCCCGGCCATGAAGGATTGGCAGAGGCTCTCGATTGGACTAAAATCTGGATGCTGCCAAATACTGCCGGTTGTCAAACTGCGGATGAGGCGATTAGAGTAGCTCGTTTAGGCCGGGAAATGGCGAAACTTTTAGGGCAAGAAGATAATAATTTTGTCAAATTAGAAGTGATTCCCGATGCTAAATATTTGCTGCCAGATCCGATCGGCACTTTGGAAGCAGCAGAACAATTAGTCAAAGAAGGTTTTGCTGTTTTGCCCTACATCAATGCCGATCCTCTCCTGGCAAAACGCCTCGAAGAAGTCGGTTGTGCGACAGTCATGCCTTTAGGTTCGCCCATCGGTTCAGGGCAAGGGAT
>NZ_JAUBQU010000280.1:0-1555 GCF_036701435.1 Microcoleus sp. Pol12A5 | reverse complement strand
TTCCCTAACTGGTTAACGATTTTTTTTCATTTTACCTCATTTTTTAAAAGTCTCATACTTATTTGAAATGACTATAGAGTCAATCAGCAATTTTATATCGACTGAAAAATAGAGTGTCTCAAGAGTTACAATAGTCAATAAATAATGTTGAGGGACTCAAAATGACGCCTGACTACCCGAGCACGTTTACAAGCTCATACTGCTGAAATCGCCAAAATTTTATACAGAAACACTCCCCCCGAAGCATTAGAGAGCCTGGAAAAAATAGAAGGGCACCTGAGAAAACAATGGATAGAGATAGTGGGACCCCAAGTGGCTTTTTTTTATCAAAGAAACCACGGGAACAGACAAAGGACGTCCCCGAACAGTAAAAAGCTGTGGGGGTGAGTTAAAAATTACCGAAAAACAAGCAGAAAAATTAAATCTCAAGAAATCGACTCGCTTGGCCCCTTTTTTTGAGAAATGCTGTCTGCGACAAGTGGCTCTGTTATCCTATTCCAAGGCATCTCAAGAAATTGAAGTACAGACGGGAGTCAAGATAGGTCATACCAGTTTACAGAGATTGGTAGAAAACCAGGAGTGGGTTGAACCAGTAGCATTCGCCCCCATTACAGAAACCAGTGTGGATGGAGGGAAAGTGCGTGTTAGAGGACCAAAAGGGGAAGGTTCTCACGACGGCTCGATTATAAAGCAGTTAGTCTTCATGGCAGCTTTTATGCTGCATATTTTCTGAAAAATGAAGTATTAATTGATTATGTCAATCGTCAGCCGTTAAATTCCCTAGTGACTTGTTTGGGTGATGGACATGACGCAATTTGGAATATCATCGGTAAATTCAATCCGGATGGCAATCGCCTATAAATCTTAGACTTTTATCATAAAGTCGAAAATCTGTACAAAGTAGCAGGGTCTAGGAAACGGCTGTCTAGAGCCAAAGAATTGTTATGGCAAGGTCGCACGTGATGAAACCATTAAGTTGTTTGAGTTGTGCAGTAGTCGTCAGAATACCAACTTTTGTAAATATCTCACAAAACATCGGAATCGAATTGTTAACTATCAACTCTTGTCCGGCCAAAATATTTGTGCTATTGGGTGGGGAGCGGTGGAATCATTAGTGAAACAGATTGATAGAAGACTGAAAATTTCCGGCGCTCAGTGGGGTCGTAAAAATATTAATCAGATGCTCAAACTTATGTGGGCTTACTTGAATGAATTAATCTAGAATATAGACACCTCTTTTTTATTTTCCTTCCCAACTCCCATACTTTAGATACTCCTCTCTCGCCAGTTCGGTTAGCGTGCGGGCGATAACTTTTGCGTTCTCTCATATAGCGGAGGGCGAAAAATTTTGGCTCTTATCATACTTTTAACCATTTACAAAACCGGGATGCTCCCATGTGCGGGTGTGCGGGGACCATTGCTAACAAGTTAAAAAGAAGTAGATTTTGTCAATACCTCTTAAGATAGAAATATTAGGAAATAATAATGATAATCAAATAGGGGAAAGGGTGAGAGAGTCCGCCTGTGGCGGACTCTCTCACCAGAGCACGATTAT
>NZ_JAUBQU010000279.1:0-1581 GCF_036701435.1 Microcoleus sp. Pol12A5 | reverse complement strand
TAGGGTTTCATCATGAGACTCCTCAAAAGATTGGCATAGAGCTATTATCCTCTATCCTTTACATAAAAGCACTACCGAGTGCCGAACAGGTTGCGGAGGCGTTAAGTTTATCCGTCGAAGAAGTGACGGATAATGCTGGAGAGTGAGATAGTCAGAGAGAATTGGGGAAAAGGGCGATCGCTATCAATAAACTTTTTCCGGGAAACCGATGTTGAGCAATGACATTACGCCTTTAGCTTATCAAATGGCTAGCTGCTTGCGCAAACGGCACTGGTGCAAATAATAAATCACAAATAGTGGAAACACATTCACACAAAGAGGGCTATAGCTATGTCGGATAAATTTCCCCACCCACCAAATCCTCGCCTAAAAATGCTGATCGTTGAGGATGGAACAGCCAGTGGTCTTGACTTGCTTTACCGCCATTTCCGTCGCAAATATCAAGTACTCAGGGCAGAATCAGGCCCCGCCGCCCTAGAAATCTTGGCAAGGGAAGGAGAAGTTGCCATCATTATCTGCGATGAGCCGACGCCCAAAATGAACGTGACTGAGTTCCTCCGTCTGACGGCGGTACAGTACCCCGATACGAGCCAAATTATGTTAATTAGTTATACGGAACATTTCTTTGAAGCTATTGATGCTGGCAAACTATGCCATTACATTGCTAAGCCTTGGAATCCCGAAGAGCTTAACGTTTTTGTCACTAGACTGGTTGATACTTACACTCTCCGGAAAGCGCGCCCCCATGAACTGCGACAGCGAGGCGAGAGTGCAGAGCAGGCACGACAAGCTGGATTTCAGGCAATAAGGGGTGCTATTCCCCGATTGTTGGGAATGGGTTTGAGCGTCGAACAAGTGGCGGAGGCGTTAAGTTTATCTGTGGAGGAAGTTAGCCACAATTATCACGGCTGAAATGGTTTTATCGGGATAAAGTTAACTTCAAATTCTCGAAGATTCTCAAATTTTAACTGTCTGCTTCTCAGCTTTTGGAAGAAGTAATAGCGAGTGCCACATCCTCGCGAGTTGCTCCCAGCGCTAGCATTGTCCTTACCATCAAATCAAGAGAAACAGACGGATCGCCAGCTTCTATTTTAGCTACCCGTGACTGACTAGATTTAATTTTCTTAGCCAAACTTTCTTGAAAAAGATTTTGACTAATGCGAAGCTGCTTCAAGCGTTTAATTAGAGACAACTTCATCTCAATAAAAGCAATTTCTTCGGCTGAAAGTTCTAGAAAGTCTGCGGCATCTCCCACCCGCCAACCTGCTGCTTCTAAACGTTGACGTTTAATCGGATCCATTGTAAATATTACCTATTTTAATTATATGAATTGCACAGAGCAAGGATTGTGAATGGTGAATTGTCTCTCAATTTGTAAGGTGGGCCTTGCCCACCCTAAAGGAAGTCCTGAAATAACTAGGTTTCTCCTGAGCTTTGATCGTACAATCTCAGTCGTTTTTGACTATTTTCGATCGCGCGCTTAGGCGTTTTCTGGGTAGTTTTTTGGCGTTGCTGAATTGATGTATGATGTAGCGATCGAGCTCCAAAAACATTATTCAAAACAGGATGGAATCTTTAGCT
>NZ_JAUBQU010000144.1:0-13614 GCF_036701435.1 Microcoleus sp. Pol12A5 | reverse complement strand
CAATAAGTCTGTCGGATTCGATACACCTATTGTTTTTTGTTGGGAAGTTAAAGTCGAAGTAAACCCTTTCGCCATCGATCGCACCTATGAATTACGCACTTGATTTAGCTAAATACTTAATCTTATCATGTTTTAGGTTGAAATTAAGATGCGTTTACCCTGTTATAACACCCGATCGCGATCGGCAATTGGGTCTGGTAAAACAATCATTTAACCAACAGCGATCGCCTCTTAATTTTGACGACCAACAATCCCAATCCTGCAACAATCATAGCAACAATATTGCTAGGTTCAGGCACTGCTTCGGCAATACTGAGCGAATTGATCCCCAAAGCGCGAGATCCCTCAGAACTGCTATAGACGATCCGCGAAATGTTAGCAACATCACTGCGAACTCCGAGAAACGGCGCTGAATTATCTAGTGCTAATGAGGAGGTTCCTGGTGTTGAGAAACTACCTAACAAATTATTATTACTGTCAAATGCCGAGATCAATGCAGTGAATAAAAATGTATCATCTACCGCTATTTGCGTCCCGGCGGCCGCCACGGGGCGATCGAAGGTAATCGTTAGCGGGCCGGGGTTCCCTACTGCTGGCTGCGGGCCTGGTCTTAAACCAGTCAACAAAATGAAATCGCCGCTGGCAAAGTTGGTGGGAATGCCTGGTGAAGGGAAGGTTTGAAAAAGTAAAGGAGGCGTCACTCCTGGGGCTGCTGCGGGGGGAATGCTGACATTAACTCCCAGTCCTTGTTCCGAGGTGACTGAGAAGGAATTGGGCAATACTTTAAAGGGCGGCTGGACTGGCCCTAAAATCGACCAATCAACGCGATCGCTCCCTCCCAAGGCCGCGCGATCGCTCACGAATGTCAGATTAGCAGCTTCAACTGGCGGTGCTAACAGAATTAAAAGAGTGCCCATCGCAGTTCCCGCAGCAGATAGTTTTAGCGATCGCATTTTTTTTGCTGTGGGTACAAATTCCGGCAGGCGATCGCTGTGTAATAGCTGCACTTTGAAGTGTTGACATTTGTCACAAATCATAATAATTCCTCCCTTCAACTTTTCCACAAAATCTTACAAAAATTTAGTACTGCCAAAACTGAATGTTTAAATTAGGTTGCGTCCAATATAGTTTATATCCTGATAATGAACTCTGATTATTTAACAAGACATAACATTACGCATACTTTCGTAAGGTGGTGATTTTCCGCCCTACAATTGGTATTCGATGCAATTGAAAACTGCTATCAAACTGGACGGTTCCCTAAAGTTGGAAGTACATCCGAGACATTTTCCTGTCTCAGTATCCTCGGTAACAGGGAATGTTTCGCTTACAATTACACTATGTAGCATCTAACAAAAAAGAGCGATCGCACTATGGGAATGACCCTGACCGAAAAAATCTTAGCTAAAGCATCAGGCCGCACTAAAGTCGAGCCCGGAGAAAATATTTGGGTAGAAACAGACGTGTTGATGACCCACGATGTCTGCGGGCCCGGCACCATCGGCGTTTTCAAACGCGAATTCGGTGAAAATGCTAAAGTCTGGAACCCCGACAAAATCGTCCTCATTCCCGACCACTACATTTTCACCAACGACGAACGCGCTAACCGCAACGTCGATATTCTCCGCGATTTTGCCAAAGAACAAGGGATAAAATACTTTTACGACATCACGGATCGATCGGACTTCAAAGCAAATCCAGACTACAAAGGAGTTTGCCACATCGCGCTAGCACAAGAAGGCCACACCAGACCGGGCGAAGTGCTCTTCGGCACCGATTCCCACACCTGCAATGCCGGCGCTTTCGGACAATTTGCCACCGGTATCGGCAATACAGACGCGGCTTTTATCATGGGAACCGGCAAACTGTTAATCAAAGTTCCCGCAACCATGCGCTTTGTGTTCAACGGTGAACTGCCGGATTATTTGTTAGCAAAAGACCTAATTTTGCAGATTATTGGTGATATTAGCGTTGCCGGTGCTAACTACCGGACAATGGAATTTGCCGGCGATACAGTTGAGCGTTTGACGATGGAAGAACGGATGACGCTGTGCAATATGGTGATTGAAGCAGGCGGTAAAAACGGCACGGTTGCGCCCGACAAAACTACGTTTGATTACGTTACTTCGCGGACTGATAAACCCTTCGATTCATTTTACAGCGATGGGGATGCTAAATTTTATAGCGATCGCACCTACGATGTCAGCAAATTAGAACCAGTTGTCGCCAAACCGCACTCTCCCGACAACCGCGACTTAGCCCGCAACTGCCGCGATGTCAAGATCGATCGAGTTTACATCGGTTCCTGCACCGGTGGCAAAACCTCCGACTTCCTGAATGCCGCCCGCATTTTGAAAGGAAACCAAGTCAAAGTTCCGACTTATTTAGTACCAGCAACTCAGAAAGTTTACGAAGATTTGTTTGTCACAAAATACGAGGGTCAAACGCTTTCGGAAATCTTCTTAGCAGCCGGCTGCATCGAACCCGCAGCGCCTTCTTGCGCCGCTTGTTTGGGTGGCCCGAAAGATACTTTCGGGCGGATGAACGAACCCGAAATTTGCGTGTCTACAACTAACCGCAATTTCCCCGGCCGCATGGGGAATAAAGAAGCGCAAGTTTATCTAGCTTCGCCTTACACGGCGGCGGCTTCTGCCCTGACTGGGTATGTCACCGATCCGCGCGAATTCCTGTGTTAGATAGTTGCTTTTAGCATTCTTTAAGGTTGACACAATGGCTGAAGAGTTCCCTATTATTGTAGTTCCAGAAGCAGCCTATGAGCTATCTGAAACCGAGACTATGGGAACTAAGTACAAGTTCTGGTTTGACTGTCCAAATTTAGGGCGTTACTTGTACAAACAGTCTCGACAAAATACAGGTGAAGATTGGGCGGAAAAAATTGCAGCCGAGTTCTGCAAACTCCTCGGACTGCCCCATGCTCAATATGAACTGGCAACTTGGAGAAGTCAACGCGGAACTGTCTCACCATCATTTTTGCCCGATGGTGGCAGTTTCATTCCTGGGAATCAAGTTTTGTCTGCGAACGCACCGCACAGAGTTAATATTGTGTTGAATGCGATCGCAGACAATTCTGTTAATTTGCCCCTCGATTGGGTTCCGCCAGTCGGGATAGAAACAGCAGTAGAAACTTTTGTCGGATATTTGCTATTAGATGCCTGGATTGGCAATACAGACCGTCACTCAGAGCATTGGGGTGTATTAGATAAACCGGAAAGTTATCCTACTTTAAATATCGCCAGATATCTAGCACCAACTCACGACCATGCCTCTAGTTTGGGAGTGCGGATATCTGATGAATAACGCCAAAATAGACTGATTACAAAAGATACTAGCTATTCTGTCCAAGCTTATGCTAAAAGATGCTCTTCTCAGTTGTATGCTAGCGATAATAGACCAAAACCTCTCAAGACTTTTGAGGCATTCCGCTCCGCAGCGCTAGACTATCCCGAAGCAGCCGAAATTTGGCTTAATTGCGTTGAGAAGATTTCAGCTAATGATACGCTCGCCATTTTTAAGCGGATACCGCGCGATCGAATTTCACAAATTACCATTGACTTTTCTCAACAAATACTTGAATTTAACAGAGAAAGGCTACTTGAATTCACTGGACATTTGCTTTGAAAACACTATTTTTGGCTTGGGAAGATTCAGGCAGCAGTTCTTGGTTTCCGATTGGCAGATTAACATTTAACGGTAAAGAATACCAGTTCAATTATACAAATGGTGTTCTAGAAGCTAAACTTAAGTGCTGGTTTGAAGCCTTGCCATCTTTCCCTGATTTCAATAAGGTTTATACTTCACAGAAACTGTTTCCCTTGTTTTCCAATCGAGTGATGCCGCGATCGCGTCCTGACTACCCTGAATTTGTAAAGTGGTTGAATATCCCTAAAAACGAAGATGACCCAATTGCTTTATTGGCCCGCAGCGGAGGGAAACGGGTAACTGATAAATTTGAGGTATTTCCCTGTCCCGAACCCGATGAAAATGGACGTTACCGCATCCATTTTTTTGCACATGGACTGCGACACCTTCCCAAGTGGGCAATTGAACGGATTAATCGGCTTCAAGTGGGCGAACTTTTGTATTTAGCCCACGAATTTCAAAATCCGCACGATTCCTCTGCTTTGCTTCTGTGTACGAAAGATCGCGGGATTGTAGGCTATTGTCCGCGCTATCTTTTGGAGGATATTTTTGAAATTATCTCGCAGGATCGAGAATTGGTGCGCGTAGAAGTCGATCGCCTCAACCAACCCCCAACCCCGCTAAAGTTTCGCTTGCTGTGCAAGATGACTGCCGATTGGCAAGACTTTCGCCCCTTCCAAGGTTGGAGGTACCAGCCGGTTAGCAGTGATGTTTTAGCTGCGAGTGCGATCGGATAATCAGCAATAATAAGTAAAATTACGATCGCATAATTAGGGAAGAAGTCAAGTTAATTATTGTGAATTGAATACAGATGATTGCATAATTTATACAAATAATTAGCTCAACGTTGACATTTTTTCCATAATCAAGTATGTTTGAGCTAATTTATCGACTCCCAATTCCGCAGTCTCAGTTTAAGCATATAAAATTTATGAAAGTTAGAGCTGCACATTGCTAATGCTATCCATTAGTATTGTTGTTCTGCGGAAAACCAATTAGAGTTATATTTTTTATAATTACAATTGGTCGGGGTGCGAAATTGACCGAACATAAACTTCCGATAATTGTGAGTATGAACAAAAAAATAAAGATTGGGGTTGCTGAAGCTTTTGGTACTTTTGTGTTGGTATTAGGTGGATGTGGCAGTGCGGTTTTAGCTGGAGACAAAATAGGCTTTTTGGGAGTTTCGATCGCCTTTGGTCTGTCTCTCTTAATCATGGTTTATACTATCGGCCCTATCTCTGGATGCCACATTAATCCGGCGGTAAGCATCGGTTTAGTAGTTGCCAAACTGATCGATGCTGTTTTGCTTCCTTATTATATAGGAGGTCAGATTGTAGGGGGAATTTTAGGCGGTCTTGTTTTGTACATGATAGCATCAGGAAAACCGGGTTTTGATGCGGCGGCTTCGGGATTTGCTTCTAACGGTTTTGCAGAACATTCTCCCACTGGTTACGGACTTTTGGCAGCAGCTTTGACGGAAATTGTACTGACTGCTTTTCTGTTATTTACAATCATGGGTACTACCCATCCCAATTATCCCGTCGGTTTGGGCGGAATTCCCATCGGCTTGATGCTGGTGTTGATTCACTTAATCGGAATTCCCGTAACCAATACTTCAGTTAACCCAGCTAGAAGTATCGGTGTCGCACTGTTTCAATGCGGATGGGCAATCCAACAGTTGTGGGCGTTTATTGTATTCCCAGTGATTGGTGGAATTATCGGCGTTTTGGCTTATAATTTCATTAAACCCACTATGGAAGAAATTTGATCGAGAATCAAAAATAAACCGGGTTTATTGAATTTTTTAGGGTGGTAGAATTCATCCGGCAACTTAAGAAACCCGGTTTCTCGATCGCACAACTCGATAAAATTGCAAGTATTCGGTAAATAGGTGCCATGATTACGATCGTGATGGGAGTCTCCGGTTCAGGCAAAACTACAGTTGGCAAATTGCTGGCGCAATCTCTCAATTGTGATTTCAGTGATGCCGACGATTTTCACCCATCAGCTAATATCGAGAAAATGAGTTGCGGCATTCCTTTAGAAGATGCGGATCGCCTTCCTTGGCTATTAGAATTGCAAGCTGCAATAGACTGGTGGCTTTGGGAAGATAGAAATGTGGTTTTGGCTTGTTCTGCTTTAAAAGCATCTTACCGCGAAATGCTCTGCCGCGACCAACAGCGGATGAAAATAGTTTATCTGAAATGTTCTTTTGAGGTATTGGCAGCCCGGTTAACAAGTCGCGAAAATCACTACATGAAAACAGACTTGTTGTTAAGTCAGTTAGACACTCTCGAAGAACCAGAAGATGCAATTATCATAGATGCTTCGCAACCGCTAGAGGTAATCTTGCGCCAAATTAGAAGTCATCTCGTGTGCGGTTAATGCCCCACAATAAAACCTCTAATACCAAATCTAGCTTAACTTAAATACCTATTTATTTATCAGTTTCTCTCACCTAGGACGAGAGTTTGTATAGTACCGATTTCAATCGCCTAGTCCGATCGAGGTTTTTTAAGGCGGATTTAGTTTAGTATAAGAGTTATTTTTTTCGGATTAACCGGGTTTCTGAAGCACATTTAGCGCCCTCTCCGTTTCCCGGCTGATAAGTTCCGGATGCTAATTTTTGTACAAATACAAGAAAGCTTCTACTTCAGCGGCGGTTGGTTGAGATCTAATTGCCCCGGGTTTCATCGCTGTCATCGCACCTACCGCGCTGGCATAAGTTACAATTTTCTGGGCTATTTTTGGGTCGGCTAAGTTCTTGATTCCATGCTTGCACAATTGTCGTACAAAACCAGCCAGAAATGCGTCGCCGGCACCTGTTGTATCCTCAACATCTACTGTAAAGGCGGGGATTTTTCCTTCATTTTCCGAGATACAATAGGCGCAACCTTTCTCGCCCGCAGTCACCAAAACGCCTTCTACAGAATCGAGGCGGTAGGTAATAGCTCCTGCGTCGGTAGTTGCAAACAACCATTCAGCTTCTTCCTCAGATAACTTGACAAAATCAACTTTTTTTAAGATTTTTCTAATCTGCGCTTTTGCTTCGTCTGGATTTGGCCAAAACACTGGACGCCAATTGATGTCAAGTATAATTTTAACGTCGTACTGTTCTGCTAGTTCGATCGCTCTGGCGATCGCCTCTCGACTTTCAGGATAAGCTAATTCTAAAGTGCCTAACACTAAAAATTCGGCATTTTCAAACAGCACCTCGGGTAGTTTTGCAGCGATGAGACGGGTGTCGGCAAAATCCGCTGTATTGAATTCGCCAAAACCGGCAAAATTTCGATCGCCCGCTTGATTCCGCAAGACATAAACTTGCCGCGTCGGCGCACTCGGATGCCGCTGCACTCCAGTGATATCAACCCCTACTTCTTGCAATACCTGCACTAGGGAATTCCCCAATTCATCCCCACCTACAGTACCGATAAATCCCGCCGCCGTCCCCAATTTAACCAAAGCACAGGCAACATTAGCTGGAGCACCGCCGGGATATGCCGTCCAAGATTCTACCTCTTCGAGAGATACTCCTGGTTTGTCTGCTAAACAATCAAATAAAAGTTCACCCAGACACAGAACGCGAGGATAAGTCATAGGAATTTGAGATTTGAGATTTGAGATTTGAGACCAGCAGTAGACAGGTCAATAATGATTTTTAACCCATCCCAGAAAAATTGCCAGCTATTTTTTAATGGCTGCTCCTATAATATCAGACCTACTGATACTGGCAGTTACTCCCTTAAGACTGAAGTATAGTGCCGGCGTATCAGTTAGTTGTTGGGTACGCAAACATTTGCAGGTTGTGTACGGATGTCAGATAGGCGCAGGTAAAGGCAGCATCCACCACCCGAGGCACAAGCAGTGCAAGTGGCTGCGCGTCTTGCTGTGTCGGGGCGGGGTTTGCACTCCCGGCGATTCAGCAAGCGAGTTGGTGCTTCGGGCCCGAAAGAGTAGCACAACTAATTTAATTTTCTCTTCATACTCGATCCCTCATCCTTTAGAATTGTAGATAGGTAAATATGCAGACATAGGAAAAATTTATGAGTGGGATTGTCTCTGGGACCCCTGTCACCCTGTCGGACAGAGAATTGCAAGTGGTAGAGTTAGTAGCGGCCGGATTGACTAATGAGAAAATTGCCGAAAAGTTAGAGATTAGCAAGCGTACAGTTGACAACCACATTAGCAATATCTTGAACAAGACGCGCGCTGACAATCGAGTTACGCTTGTACGCTGGGCGTTGCAGTGGGGAAAGGTATGTTTGGACAATATTAACTGCTGCCCTTTACCGCGGCCGATCGATAAAGAAGTATCTTAAGTAGGGATTTTGGTTGGGGACAGGCAAAGAAATGATGCAAACGGCACAAGAAAAACAACTCCGCTATCAAATTCAATGCCCTAGATTACCGCTGACGGTGTATCGCGAAGTGGCGATCCATTTGCGTCAAGTTGATGGGGTGGAAACCGGTTTAATTCCGCAGCAGTCGCAGCGGTTTGATTACTACGACAGCCAAGTTGGGGGTTTGTGGATACAGTATCCTGAAGGGTTCGATTTGGCAGGTCGCGAGCG
This sequence comes from Microcoleus sp. Pol12A5, assembly GCF_036701435.1. Taxonomy (NCBI): domain Bacteria; kingdom Bacillati; phylum Cyanobacteriota; class Cyanophyceae; order Oscillatoriales; family Microcoleaceae; genus Microcoleus; species Microcoleus sp. Pol12A5. The sequence continues at coordinate 5,380 of NZ_JAUBQU010000144.1, read as the reverse complement.
GGTCGATCGCATTTTGGCTTATTATGGCGATCGCTACGGAGCGTGGGAATTATTAAGTCATTAGTTATTGGGAATTGTTAGGTGTTGAGTGTTAACTGTTAACTGTTGACTGTTGACTAACAACTAATAATAACCGTGAACTAATAACTACGGATTAATGACGACGAACTAATGACTACTGACTACTGACTAACAAAATGAGTGCAATTAAAACTTTACCGGGAACGCGGGATATTTTGCCCGCTGAAATTCAATATTGGCAAAATATAGAAGAAGTCGCTAGAACCATTTTAAAAAAAGCGGCTTATCGAGAAATTCGGACGCCAATTTTTGAACAGACATCTTTATTTGAACGCGGCATCGGCGAAGCTACCGATGTTGTGGGCAAAGAAATGTACACTTTTAAGGATAAGGGCGATCGATCGACAACTTTGCGTCCAGAAGGCACCGCCGGAGTAGTCCGAGCTTTTATTCAAAACAGTTTGTACGCAGCAGGAGACGTGCAGCGTCTGTGGTATGCGGGGCCGATGTTTCGCTACGAACGCGCGCAAGAAGGAAGACAGCGGCAGTTCAATCAAATAGGCGTTGAAGTCTTGGGGAGTGCGAATCCTCGTGCGGATGTCGAAGTAATTGCCATCGCCTGCGACATCCTGCAAACTCTCGGTTTAAAAAATTTGCGCCTCGATATTAATTCCGTCGGAAATAAGGAAGACCGACAAAATTATCGGCAAGCATTAATAGATTATTTTACACCGTACAAAGACGAATTAGACGCCGATTCTCAAGACCGCTTGACTCGCAATCCGCTGCGGATTTTGGACAGCAAAAATCAGCGCACTCAAGAAATTGTAGCTGGTGCGCCGAGCATTTTAGAATATTTGGGCGACGAGTCGCGATCGCACTTCGAGCAAGTGCAACTTATGCTGACAAACTTAGGAATTACCTATCAGTTAAATCCGAGATTAGTGCGCGGTTTAGATTACTATACCTACACCGCATTTGAAATTATCTCCGACGATTTGGGAGCGCAAGCAACAGTTTGCGGGGGTGGCAGATACGACGGTTTAGTCAAGGAATTGGGCGGCCCAGATACGGCGGCAGTCGGTTGGGCAATGGGTATCGAAAGGTTGATTATCCTGCTGCAAAAGTTGCAACCTTTGCCCGTACCCAAGCAGGATTTTTATTTGGTATCCAGGGGCGAAAAAGCAGAACAGCAATCGGTATTGTTAGCTCAAAAATTGCGAAGTGCGGGGTTTAGTGTAGAGATAGATTTGAGCGGTAGTGCTTTCGGGAAACAGTTTAAAAGGGCCGATCGCAGCGGTGCTGTTGCGTGTTTAGTTTTGGGAGATGCGGAAGCTGAAAACGAGACGGTACAATTGAAGTGGTTGGCGAGTGGTGAACAAAGTGCGATCGGGCAATCGGAACTGCTAGCAATGACCACCGAACTACAGCAGAAAATTAACAACCCTTAAAACTCTCGGTTTTAGCCTAGTCTAGATCCCCCTAAATCCCCCTTAAGAAGGGGGACTTTGAATTCCAATCCTCTCGTTACCAGGCTCTGCCCGGTAACGCATATTTAGAGGCTCTGCCTCGTCATTAAGCCATTAACATTAATCCCAAAAACCAAGAGATATAATTTAAGCATTAAAAGATTTAACCTCTGATCAACTATGTCTGTAGCAACTAAAAATCCTCAAACACGACTCACAATCACCTGGCCGCTACTACCAGAAGATTTCCAACTACCAGACGACCCCGTGGAAGACGAAAGCCAACCATTATTAGCCGCCGCTTTGCGCCAGCCGCTAACAGGATTTCCTGAATTAATGCAGGATGCCTTAATTGTTTCCAACTTTGCCTTGTGTGCCGGCATAAGTTTCCCCGGTTCAAGCAGCGACGAACAGCGCATTATCTGCAAAGCGCCAGATTGGATGTACGTGAAACCCGTCAATCCCAAAAATGTCTCTCAAGTCCGCCGTAGTTACACGCCACACACAGAAGGAACCATCCCCCAAATCGTGATGGAATTTCTTTCAGAAACCTATGGAGAAGAATACTCCGTTGAATTTACCTCGCGGGTGGGAAAGTGGTATTTTTACGAGCAAGTAATCAAAGTACCGAGATACGTCATATTCCGAGCAAAAACAGCTCATTTAGAAGTTTACGATTTAGAATCAGAGCACTACAAGTTGCAAAAACCAGATGAAAATGGACGTTATTGGATACCCGGATTAAACTTGTTTTTAGGACTTTGGGAAGGAACCCACGAAGGGAGAACAGGCTGTTGGTTGAGGTGGTGGAATGCAGAAGGCGAGTTGTTGCTGTGGTCGGAAGAACGAGCCGATCGCGAAAGACTCCGCGCTGAAAAATTGGCCGAAAAACTGCGTCAAGCGGGGATCGAGTTAGATGATGAAGAGTGAAATATCAATTGATGAGTCTAGTTCGATCGGGTTTTGGTATGATGACACTCTTGTGGTGCGGGCATCCAGTCCGCCCTTGGCTAACTTTACACTCCTATGTTAATCGAACGTCTCCAGCCGATCGCCTGGACAAAAAAACCGCGACTCATATCCTTATTTTCTGGTTGCGGCGGCATGGATCTGCCATTCCACCAAGCCGGATTTGAGGTAGTTTGGGCGATCGACTCCAACAAATACGCCTGCAAAACATTCAGCAGAAACATCGCTGATGTCATCATCAACGACAGCATAGAAAATATAGACATTGCACAAGTTCCCGAAGCAGAAATATGTATAGGAGGGTTCCCCTGTCAAGATTTCTCCCTAATTTGGAAACGCCCCGGACTTGAAGGAACCAGAGGCAATTTATATACATACTTTCTAGATTTTGTCAATAAGAAAAAGCCCAAAGCTTTTGTAGCAGAAAACGTCAAAGGCTTATTAAGTGCCAATAATTATCAAGCAATAAAACAAATAATTTCTGACTTTGAAAGTATCGCTCCGGGGTACTTAGTTAAACCTAAACTCTACAACTTTGCTGATTACGGAGTTCCGCAATTTCGCCAAAGAGTGTTATTAGTTGGCATTCGGATGGATACAGGATTTAACTTTGTGCATCCTCAGCCAGAATACGGTCAAAATCGCAAAAATCCTTATCGAACTGCGGGCGAAGCACTCAAAAATGTGGAAGCAGTTCTTGACAATAACCAACATCATAAAATTCAATCCCGAACCGTTGAAATTTTAAATCGCATTAAACCGGGAGGCAATTTCTCTGATATTCCCAAGGATAGTCCATACTATGTCAAAGGTATGATTAGTCATGTTTATCGGCGAATTCATCCAGATAAACCATCATCGACAATCATTGCTGGTGGAGGCGGCGGAACTTGGGGTTATCATTATTTAGAACCGCGTTCTTTGACAAATCGTGAAAGGGCAAGATTGCAAACATTCCCCGATGATTTTGTTTTTGAAGGTTCTACGACTGAAGTACGGCGGCAGATTGGAAATGCAGTGCCGCCGCAGGGAATCGCTGCCGTTGTTGAGTCTTTGATTCCGCTATTTAAGGGGGATTATCCCCAAGTTGATTTATATGAAATGAGTAAAAAGTTGCAGGGTATGTCAATTCAACAACGATTAAAATGGGCTGAATCCGAGGGATTCGAGCAGAGTTTGCAGTTAATCGGAAATGTGCTATAATTAAAATAACTGAGTCAGAGGAGGCTTTAAGCTTATGTCTAAGTCAGGTTAGATAGGTTATATATAAAATACTCTATAAAAATAAAATTAATCGCGTGAAACAAAACTTAACTACAGGAAACCCCTATAGAAACACACATCCTTACGAAGATCCCCAAGACATACCTGAGAAGTATGCGGACATCGTAGAGGAACTGCGGACTAAGGCTCAAGATATTCGGTTGACCCATATCCAAAAAGGAGATTCAAATAGAAGAAAGACTTCTGGTAATGCTGCTGCTGTTAAGCTGGAACTCGCGACAGGCAAAGTCTATAATCGAGAAGCTACCAGCAAGAAAGCTCCCCTTAATATTCCAGGTGAAGAGGATGGCCCAAAGCAGTTTTTTGAGCCACAGTTGGATAGAGCAAGAGGCTGTTTTAATGAGGCTGACGCTGAGTACAAGCTCTTTAATGCACTCGCAGAAGACTTGGAAATAGATGATGTTTCCTTGGACGTAGAAGGAATACTCTACCTCTACACTGAGAGAGATATGTGTTCTGGCTGTAATGTTACTTGTGATGAGTTTAAAATGAGGTTCCGGAACATTCAAGTGCTTGTAGAATACAATCACCTAGATCCTAGAGATAAAAGATAGAGGGGACAAATTAAGCCAGTACAGTCTACCTGATCTGTACTGGCTTCTCTAGCCAAGGTAGAATGGAAATGATGTCAAGCTTAGCATTAGCTTTTTCTTGGTTTAAACTTAATGAAATATAGATAAGGAGGGTAAGGCAGTGATAAAGTTTAATATAGGTCATTACACCGAATTTAAGTTGCCCAAAAACTTAGATATTCCAGAAAAATTAAAGGAAACACTTCAGGCTGTTTGGGACAGACAGTACCGCGATTTATACGAAAGAGGCGGAAAGTCAGATGTTGAAGAAGCTTTTGCAGAAGTGATGACAGCCTTTGGGATGCCTAATGATCCAATATCCCATCAGCGATACGTCTATATGGCTTATGGAATAGCATTAGCAACTAAACCGACTATTAAACATTACTTTCCTGAAGAACACAAAGCTGATATCGTTGAAGGAATTGTATCTTGTTGGCTGAAGAATAGTTGTGAAATCCCAGAAACTTGGGCAGATACCTTGTTTCCTAATATCAACAAAATTGGAAAATATCAAGCTACTGACGAAGCTTATAATATTTTCTACGGCTTGCTGCAAACACTCAATACAAAAACAGCCTACAATGCCATCTTGGATATTTTGTATGATGCCATTACTGGGGATGCCATTTCTGGTTTTGCTGCGGCTCAACGAGATATGTTTAATTGGTGGTTGATCGAGGTGATTCCTGCGGCCTATTGTTTAAAGCTGCCATCTACTTTATATTCTGGAAAATGGGAATTTCCGCCACTGAGTCAGTGCGCTTAAGTAATGACAAAAGTAATTGGAAAAGAGTGCGTGTTGCTGATTCTAGTTAACTTAAGGCACCGTGAAACCTTTGAGCGATTCCCTAGGGGATAGCTTCGCTTGCGCGGACTTTTCCTCCTCCCTCAACCCCTTACACTGCACCAAAACCCCAAAACTCCCCAAACCCCTCGGATCGATCAACTGATGCAAAGCCTCCCGGCGCCGCAAAAACCTTGCCAAATCCAATACTTCCGCATCATTTGTAGACAGAGAAGCAATACGATCGCCCAAACCCAACGCCATCAAAAACAAAGCCT
>NZ_JAUBQU010000019.1:1699-74394 GCF_036701435.1 Microcoleus sp. Pol12A5 | reverse complement strand
CGAGGCTTAACCATAGACCCAGCTCAGGTTTGAGAGATTTTGTCCTATTATACTCTGCCTAGAGTGACAGAAGAGGAATAGAGATCATTTTAACTGTCTGTACTTACTAACTCAATAATTGAGAGAATTGGTAGAATGCGCGATCGCGGGCTTCTCTAACCTCAGACAGAAGCAAGACCGATGCAGAAATACGTCCTAAGAGTTTTGCGATCGCCCCTAGCGTCAGGTATGATTCTTGTTAATTATTGCGCTCCGCTCAAGAGAAAAAATGTATGGCAGATATGTCCGGTCAAGACCCCTCGGAAATTAAAATGGCGACGGTTCATGAAGAAGAAAAAGGCGCAACGTTTAACGGTACGGTCATCCTTGCTATCGATGTCGAGGGTGATGGGGAAGTCCTTTTCTTCAGAGACTTTTTGATTGAAGATTATAAAGGCGAACTTACCGCTTATCTGGCAACAGATGGCAATATAACGAAAAGCATTGATTTAGGCGAACTTAAGCATAAGAGCAGCACCTTTAAGCTGCCAATTCCGCTGGGGACGGATACATCACCCTACAATACAGTGGTGCTGCGCGACGAAAAAAGCAAGAAAAAAGTTGTGACAATCGAGCTGTAAAATTTGCAATTTAGCTCGTAGTTGGGTCAAAGTCGTTAGCGCAGCCCTCGAAGAGGATCGCCCTTTTTTTCCTGAAGTGCGATCGCCCTTAAATTAAGGTGCGTCACTTTCGATCGAACGGCGAAGTTTTGCGATCGCTCGTAAAGTGACGCACTCTACTTTTTAAAACGGAATCGGATCGTAATCGGGATTTTCCGGTTCGTTAGACGAACCCGACGGGCGATCGGACTCAGAATTTGAAGACTGATGCGAGTTCCAATCCGAACTAGACGTGCGGTTAGCGCCACCTGGAGCGCTGTTAGAACTGCGGTTCCGCGAGCCTAAAGGCACTACATTGCTCGGCACATTAGCCGGGGCGCTGTCGCGAATTTGAGCAGGTTCCGGGGCAGTTCTAGTTGGGGGAGCCGAACTCATTGCATCGGCGCCGACACTGTAAATCCTTTGAGCTGTCAGTTCAGCGCGCTTTTCTTTAATACCATCTCTTTCGATCGTATTCATGCTCAGCCGTCCCTCAATAATCACGCGATCGCCCTCGTGATATTTCTCGTGAATTTCTTGAGCAAAATTTCCCCATCCTATCACTTTCAAATGTTCGGGCGGATCTTCGGGTTTTGGGCCGGGAAACTGCACCAACATCTCAGCGATTTGAAGTTGATTGTCAGGAGTATAACGGAGTTGCGGTTGTTGAATTATTTCCGCCATCAAAATGCAGCTATTCATCTGTTATCTGTGCGTAATTGGGAATTGGGAATTGGGAATTGGGCAAACAGGGCATCGAGAATTGGGCATCGGGAATTGGGAATTGGCCAAACAGGGAATTCGGGATTGGGAATTGGGCATGAACTTTCAAGTAAAAAGGTAAAACTTAAAATAACGCATTTTATTTTTTTACTTTTGCATTACCAATTCCCCATTGCCAATGCCCAATGCCCTGTTTGGCAAATGCCCGATTGCGGATTACACGTTACCAAATTTATCTTGGAGAACCGCAGCCTCGGCTTGACTGACAAAATCGTGAACGAGGGCGCGGTACTCTTTCAAAGTTTCAGATACCCAATCTCGATCCTCACTGTTGGCGAAGATATGAACCGTCGGTTCACTAGCATCGGGTAAAACTAATACCCAATTGTCGTCGCTGTAGTTAAAAATCTTCACTCCATCTAATAATTCTAAACGATCGGGCGAATGAGTTTCTACTAAATGTCGCATCAGCGAACCCTTGATAGTCCAAGGACAGCGGACGCTGTAACTGCGGTGGGTGATGCGGGGAAGTTCCGCCTTGATCTGTCCGAGCGATCGCTCCTGAATCGTCATCATTTCTATCACTTTCGCAATGCAGAACATTCCGTCAAATCCGGGATGCAACTGCGGGAAAATAAAACCCATAAGGCCGCTGCCACCCAACACCACATTCGGGTTCCTGTTAGCAGCTTCCATCAAAGCAGTTGGGTTCGCCTTCGTGCGGATTACCTTACTTTGATAGCGTCGGGCGATCGCCTCCACTGCAGAAGACGCATTCACCGGCACTACTACTGTACCTTTGGGATGAGAAGTCAGCATCAAATTTACCATCAACGCCGTCAGCATTTCCCCACGAATCGCTATCCCAGACTCATCGACCAAAATGAGCTGTTCGCCGTTAGCCGATACCTGCACTCCAAAATTAGCGCTGAGTGCTTTCACCACCCGGCCGAGTTGGTCGAGCAAATATTCCCGTTCCCCGTTGCTTAGAGAAGTTTGCTTGAGACTAGCATTGAGGACCACCGCATCGCAGCCGAACTTGGCAAGCATTTGGGGTAAAATTGCTCCAGAAACCGCGTAAACGTAATCGATTACCACCTTAGAATTGCTGTAGCGTATTGCCTCAACATTCATCTGCCGCTCAAAAATGCGGTTGTAAACTTCGAGAGCTTGGTTAAAGTACGTCATCTCTCCAATTTCGGGAATTAGAGCTCGACGCAAATCTTCCTTAAAATAAGCCCCCTCGATTTTTTTCTCAGCTCCTTTAGTAATATTGATGCCTTTGATATCGAAGAATTCAATTAAAATGTGGTCGGAGCGATCGGGCGAAATGCGAACATGAATGCCGCCAGCAATCGACAGCGTAGACGAAACCGTGCGCGCGATCGGAATTGCCGTCGATTCCAAATTGAGCACATTAATTCCCACCGACATCAAACCCGCAATCAAAGACCTCGAAACCATCCGCGAAATGCTCCGCTGGTCGCGAGAAACCGATACCGAAGTCCCAGGTTTCAAAGTCGAGCCATAAGCCGCGCCCAATTTCACTGCAAATTCCGGGGTAATATCCACATTCGCCAGTCCTTGAACCCCACGTTGACCGAACAAATTCCGCTTAGCTTGTTCTCCCCAAATTAAATTTTGATTTAACAGAGCACCGGATTCAATATTTTTGCTCGGCCAGACGCGCACGCTTGGCCCCACTTGCGCTTCTTCTCCCACAATGGACATTGAACCGACGACAGCACCTTCGAGGACGTGAGCGCGCCTGTCTACGCGGGTACTCCGGCAAATCACGCAGGCCCTAAGATGAGCGTCTTCACCGACAATTGCTCCGTTCCACACGATGGGACGTTTGAGATTAGCGTCCGCCCCGACGGTCACGTTATCTCCGATCACTGTACCGGCATCGATTTTAACTCGGGCTCCTATTCGGCAATTGTTGCCGATCATCGCCGGTACTTCGATGATCGCGCTATCGTCAATAAAAGTATTCTGACCTACCCAAAGTCCCGATCGAACTTGGTTATAATAGGTTAAATTCAGTTTGACCTTTCCCCGCAGCGCGTCGTACTGAGCTTCGCGGTAAACATCAAGCTGGCCGACATCGCACCAGTAACCCTCGGCAATGTAACCGTACATCGGCTCGTTTTTTTCCAGCAGCAGGGGAAACAAGTCTTTCGAGAAGTCGCACTCCTGATTTACCGGCAGGTAATCCAAGACCTCGGGTTCTAAAATGTAGGTGCCGGTATTGACAGTATCGGAGAAAATTTCGCTGCTAGAAGGCTTTTCCAGAAAACGGCTGATGCGGTAATTTTCCTCGGTAATCACGACCCCGAATTCCATCGGATTGGGAACGCGAGTTAAAATTAACGTGGCTTTGGATTGCTGACTGCGGTGAAATTCGATCGCTGCCGTTAAGTCGAAGTCTGTAATGCTGTCGCCGCTTATGACCAGAAAAGTTCGATCGAGCAGTTCAGCAATATTTTTGACGCAACCAGCCGTACCCAGCGGTTGGTCTTCCTCCACAGCGTAAGTCATTTGAACGCCAAACTCTGCCCCGTCGGTAAAATATTCGCGCATGACATCGGGAAGGTAGTGCAGCGTTGCAATAATTTCCGTGATCTGATGCCTTTTTAGCAAATTAATAATGTGTTCTGCGATCGGGCGATTGAGAATCGGCACCATCGGTTTGGGCAAATCGCACGTCAGGGGTCTGAGCCTCGTTCCCGACCCCCCAGCCATCAGCACTGCACGCATAAAATCCTCCTTGCTTAGAAAGCTCTCTACCGCTATTGTCCGCTAGAAAAAGTTTGCCTGCTGTAATTCGTTGGCCACCAGGAATCAGTTCTTAGTAAAATATCTTCGAGTAGTTACACATCTGGGCAATCCCGTTTGACCGCGCTGTCCCCCAGCAGCAACCGATTTCAACCGAATTAGAACTTCCGGCATCACACCAATCCCCCGGTCGAACTCGGATTTGTAGGGGATGTTGGGCGATACCAGTTAAAAAACAGAATGCAACTGTATGCCCGTACTCGAAACCCTTCTGTCATCAGTCATTACCAATGCTTTAATTCTTCAATTCTTCCATCTAAAATGGTATAAGTCCTCAGAATCCTCGACTTTTGACAGAAGTCCCTTCTTGCTTACTCGGTGAAAGCTATTTCGGGGGTGTTATTTTTAAGTTTGTGGCCAACGGGGATTTTTAAGTCTCTTTCTGAAGGTGGAATTGCTACGGCTATCGGTGCGCTTTGGCATCTGATAAATGATAGATTAAGGGTAACGCTTTGACTAGCTGACCCAAAATCCTATCCATTGCTTAGGGGTTTTTTAAATGAGTACATTAATTAGCTTGGCATTGCTGATCGCTTACGGCGGCGGTATTTGGAAATTTTGGAATGGTTTCGATCGCACTAACTTCGACAGAAGTTTTGCAAATCGCCTGAAGCTGTCGCTGCTCTGGCCGGCGTTAATTTTTAATAAGCCTTACCGCCAAAACTTTACAAAAGCTCTCAAAGCTTCTAAAAGGTAATTCAAGAATGTCTAAAAAGTCCGAGCGCCCAGTAGCGGGTCAGGAGCAAACTTGGTTTGCTAAAGGAAAATCAGATAGCTGGCAAGTTTTACTGTCGCAAGTCGCTTCTCGGTTCGATCGCGAATACCGGGGAGAAGCTTTCGCTTTACCCGAAGAAGTCGAAGCAATGCCGATTTTCCTAGAATCAGTTGCAGGAACTCTCCAAGAAAAAACAGTTTCTCCCTTCTGGAAAATTGCCAAACCTCAAAAAAATCAGCGCTGTTTAGACATTGGCTGCGGAGTCAGCTTTCTGATCTACCCTTGGCGGGAGTGGGAGGCATATTTTTACGGTCAAGAAATCAGCAGCGCAGCGCGAGACGCCTTAAACGCTCGCGGCCCTCAGCTCAATTCTAAGCTGTTCAAAGGGGTAGAATGGGCTCCCGCTCACCAGTTAAATTACGAGGAGGCTCAGTTCGATTTATGCCTTGCTACAGGCTTTAGCTGTTACTATCCCATAGACTATTGGAGTATTGTCATGGGAGAAGTAAAGCGGGTACTAAAACCGGGCGGTCATTTTGTTTTTGATGTCCTCAACCCCGATGCTCCTTTAGCAGAAGATTGGGCAATTTTGGAAACTTATCGAGCCGGCGAAGTATTTTTAGAGACCATAGAAGATTGGGAAAAAATGATTAAAGCTGCGGGCGCTAAGGTAATAAAAAAGCAAAGCGGCGACTTATTTCAAATGTATAAAGTTCAATACAATTGAGTGGTCAAGGGGAATAGGTAATTAGCTTTATCGTCAAAAATTCAATCGTCCAAAGTCGGTTAGGGCCGACGCAAAAAAACTTAATTCTTAGTGGATAAAGTAGGGTGCGTCAGCAAGTAGAACTTAGTTTGAGAAGCAACAAATATTCAAGCTGATGCACCCTACTAACTACTAACTCACAATAGTGAAGCAAGCAGATTGGATATTACCCATTCCCGATTGCCTCTTACTTATGCCCAATTAATTTTCGGTAGCTGCAGGAGATGGCGCAGCTTCCGGCGACGGCGACACTTCCGGGGTCGGAGATGGCGACACTTCAGCCGCAGGAGATGGCGCTGCTTCAGGTGAGGGCGACACTTCAGCGGCAGGAGATGGGGACACTGGCGGCTGCGGGGACTCTTCGGCGGCAGGAGATGGCGACACTTGTGGCTGCGGGGACTCTTCGGCGGCAGGAGATGGGGACACTGGCGGCTGCGGGGACTCTTCGGCGGGTTGCGGTTGAGGAGAAGGTGACTGTTCCGCGGCTGGTTTTGGTTCAGCCGAGGGCGACGGTTGAGCTGCAGGCTTGGGTACCGACGGCGACGGTTGGGCCCCGGGCTGCGGTTTGGTGGAGGGGGCCGGCGGCTTCTCAAACTGCGGTTTCACTTCTGTAGGCGGTGGGGAGGGCGGCTGGCCTGTTGGTCTCCTGGGCGCTGTCGGGGCGGGCGCTGGCTGCTGCTGGCCTGGTGGGTTGGGCCTGGTTGGGGTGACAGGAATGCCACTGCAAACTTTTTCGTCGTACTTAAACTCGACAGCCAGTTGGTAAAGCTTGTGCGTGCTGGCTGCTGAAAATGTTAGAGAAGGGCTAATAATCGCAATTTTAGCCGCATTATCGAGAATACCGTAACCAGTGGGGACGATCGGCTGAGGCTCTGCCCTGAGCAAGCCTTGAGGGCTGACAACTGCTCCAAAAACTGCTGTTCCTTGGAGTTTTTGCGAGCAAGCTGTTACGGGATAAGGGACATTCACAGGAGTCGGGCCCGTCATTTCCAAGTCAGGATAAGCCTTTTTGAATTTCTCAAACAAAGCAACATAGGTATTTGCAGCCGCAAGCTGTGTCTCTCTGTCGCTGGGTAAGTTTGAAGCTGGTTGGCCAGACTGTCCTAGCTGTCGCTGTCCATCTTCAAATTGTTGTCTCCTGATTCTTTCTTCGGGAGTTTCTGCGATGAGATTCCTTTTATTGGGATCTTTTTGAGTCAATTTTGGTACTCCATCGGGTCCCACATTCCTGCCAATTGGGAATTCCGGGGTAAAGACTGGAGCTCCGTCTGGAAATAGTGGGAGTCCGCCTCTACTGGCTATGATCTTTTTGAGCGTCTCTGCTTCATCTTCCGAGCCGCCGCCGGGAAGCTGGGGCGCTTCTGGCAGCGATGGTGGCGGCGGGATATTGCGATCGAAATTACCAGGTAAGGGCGGGAAAAGAAAACCGCTGGGAGGTACGGGTGGGATGATAGTGGGTGTTGTTGCCTGGGAGGGGGTTCTGACTGTTGGGGATGGATTTTTGGGAGGTGGCGGGGCTGTTGGGGCCGTTAAGGGCGGGAGAGGGGAATAAGGCAGAGGGGAAAAGAATCCAGGAGGTGGCATTCCCGGCGGCATGGCGGGCAAGTTGATGGTATCAGGTGGGGGGGGCAAGGGCGGGGCTAACTTTGGCGCGGGTCGAAGGGGAACTGGTGCGATCGAAAATGGCGTAAACGGCTTATTTGACGCGCGCGGTGGTATGGTTTGTGGCAGGCGGCCGGCTTCTGCGGGAGTTAGTTCTACCAAGCCTACAGAACCGGGAATATTTTTTGAAGAATTTCCACCATAAATTATGTTTGAGAGCGTCGGGGCACTTACTCCGAGCACTCCGTGAAGGCTGACAGAAGCTAGGGCTGCCCACCAATAAGGCTGGCGCAGCGGTTCGGAAAGGGTGTTGGCTAGGGAGGAAGAGTCAGTCATTTAAATTTTAGATTTTAGATTTTAGATTTTAGATTGGGGGATTGGGGGATTGGGAGATTGTTAGATTTTAGATTGGGGGATTGGGAGATTGGGAGATTGGTAATTTATATTGTTGTGGTTGTGATTGAGTGTGAATTCGTTTTAATGAGGAGAGGTTGGGAATTCAAAGGTATGATTTTAGCACGATCGCCCTCGAAGTTGCCCGATCGACCTTGATGAAAATTCATGGGTCCGAAACTGAACCAAATTTATTAAACACGATCGACAGGTTTGATGGATCGGCGTTTCCAATTCGGTTACGCCATCAAAAAACTGATCGAGTGGCTGTCAGCCCAGCCCGCAGCCCCCCGGTGGCCCCGCCCCAAAATGAGTACAAGCCCGCGACACTAGCGTCAGGGTCGATTCTAAAAATTGTAAATTAAAGTTCCTGCTCCCTGATTCACTGCGCTGCAAGTAAATCTAAAATCGTAAGGGCGATCGCACTCACGCCGAAGTCTAAAATCTAAAATCGACAGATTCACCAGCGATAGCGGTAATTTTTAAAAGGAGCTCCCTCGATGGTGAGCAAGTCGATAGGATAAATTGGAGCGCCGCTTGCCATATATTGAAACATTTCTCGAACTTCCTCTCCCCGCAACGACAACTGATCTAATTCCTTGAGAGAATACCAGCCCGCGCACAAAGTATGCTCATCCGGCTTGCTTTTGGGTGGCGTCTTATCTTGCGGACGAGCCACAAAAATGACTCGGAGGCGCACATTACCCTTAGGCATCACTGTATGCTCTACCCGGAGAATTCCCTCAACGACGATGGAAATGCCCGCTTCCTCGCGGGTATTACGCATAGCAGCTTCCAGCAAAGTTTCCCCTTTTTCCACTCGCCCTGCTGGGAGATACCACTGCTGCTCGTACTTGCGCTCTTGTACCAGTAGAAAACGGTCTTCTAAGTGAACGACAACTAGGGTAAAATACCATGTTTGAATCGGCTCGCGAGCCATAGAAGTAGATATTCCCTAAGCAAAAGGTTTAACGAGCGGCAGATGTTAGCAATCCAAAGGATGCTTCGGCAAGTGTCTTTGAACTTGAAAAACAGATCGTAGCACTCCGGCCGCAAAATCTAAAATCTAAAATTTAAAATCTCAAATTGACAATGCCATTACCAACCGTGATTTTACCAGGATATTTTGCTGCTGCTTCCGACTATCGCGAATTAGAAAAGTCTCTGGTCGATCGAGGTTTCCCAACAGTAACAGTGCCTCTGCGGAAGGGAGATTGGTTGCCGACTTTTGGCGGGCGGTCGATGGTGCCAATTTTGCGACAGCTCGATCGCACGGTCAAACAAATGTTACAGCAATACGGCGTTCCCCAGATCAATCTCGTCGGTCATTCCGCCGGCGGCTGGATTTCTCGCATCTATTTGGGCGAAAAGCCTTACACGATTCACGGCGACGTGCTTGAGGACGCGGGTTTATGGGAAGCTCACCCTTATGTGAATACTTTAATCACTTTAGGCACGCCGCACGTCTCTCAAGAGCGCTGGACGCGCAAAAATCTAGATTTTGTCAAAATTCACTATCCGGGGGCTTTTCACCCGCAGGTGCGCTACGTGTGCGCTGCTGGGAAGGCTGTTTTTGGCAAGCGGGGTTTTGGGACTTGGCTGGCTTATAAAAGTTACGAGTTGACTGTGGGGAAGGGCGAAACTTGGGGAGATGGAATTACGCCGGTGGAAGCTGCTGTTTTGGATGGGGCCGAAAATTTGGTGTTGGAGGGGGTTTGGCATTCGCCTCGTTCTCCGGGGAAGTGGTACGGTTCGGCGGAGGTTTTGCCGACTTGGATTGAATATTTGCGTTAGAAACGAACCGCGAAGACGCGAAGGACGCGAAGGAAGAAGCAGAAGGTTTAAGGGAAGGATTTAGTTAGAATTTGATATTAGGAGCGAGTTTAGTGCTGCAAAACTCGCCCCCCTATGCTATGTTTACTTAAATTTTTATCGCTAACTGAATAGAGTGAAAAAATATTTTATCTGGCATCATCGCTAAGATTCAGAAGTCACGGCGAACCACACAATCAAATTAGAGGTTGGCTGGGGTGGAATTAGGCGAGAATGCTACTGTGTGCTTGGACGCAGATAACGAATTTGAGCCGGATGCTTTGTGGAGAATTGATGCGGGAGGTCGATCGCAAATTAGGGATGATGATTATGTGCGATCGCACTCCGTAGAATCATCGCAGTGTTTGGTATTTGGTGCGAGGGGCGATCGCTCTTTTTTCACTCAAGCATCGCTTTCCGTCTAATCCTCGCATTATCATAGTAGAAATAGAATAAGATTGTGAAAGGTGAACAAATGGCACAAATTACCACGACTGAATTACCTCAAACCCTCCAGACTCTACTTATAGAGGTCGAACGTACCAAAACCCCCCTCACCATCATCCATGAAGGGAAACCATTAGTGATTATCTATCCTGCCACTACCCAAACCCCACGCCCTGTGTTTGGCACAATGAAAGGAAGCGGTGAAATATTAGGAGATTTAATTGCTCCTGTCGCCGAACTATGGGAAGTTTTAGAATGAAACTTTTACTCGATACCCACATTTGGCTTTGGTATTTACTCGGCGATCAACGCCTATCGCTTCAACTTCAAACCGCGATCGCCGATCCTAATACTGAACTTTGGCTGAGTCCAATTAGCATTTGGGAGACGCTCATTCTTGCAGAAAAAGGAAGGATATCTTTACAGCCAGATCCGGTTACATGGGTTAACTTAGCTTTAAAAACTCTGGAAACTCGTGAAGCCCAAATGAATCACGCCATTGCCATTTTAAGTCGCGAGATTGCACTACCCCATCAAGACCCCGGAGACCGATTTATTGCTGCCACAGCCATTTACTATGGGTTAAAATTAGCTACAGTTGATGCCAACCTTACAGGTAATTCGGTGCTACAAACACTCAGTTAGGCAATATTCTATATTTCTGTAGGCGATCGCCCTTTTTTTGCTAGGGCGATTCGCTATTGGATAGCTACGCTTCACGCCTGGAGTGCAACCATAGCCCTTTGAAATGGTGGAAATGGATCAGATTGTAACTGGAAAAAGAAGTTGGGTAACACGAGTGTCAACGGAATAGGCAAGATAGGCGATCGCCCTTTTTTTTGGTAAGGCGAGGGCTATTTATTTTGATAAAGCGATTCCCTACGGAATAGCGACACGACTCTGACTCTAAGGCTCATGTTTCCGATCAAAAAGATGCTTGATATATTAAGTATAATACCTAAAAAATAAATCAATAAAAATAAAAACCTCAGTTTTGGTTACTGAGGTTTTTAAAATATTAAACGTATGGAAAAAAAGTTTAGGCAAGCTTTACTCTGTATTTAAAATCGCCAAATATCCACTTGTATTTTTGCATGGTGGTAAGCCTTGTGACACTCTGGGCAAAGTGTCATCATATTCTTCAAATCCGCCGGACCACCATCACTGTAAGCAATAACATGGTGTCCATCGGCGATTTTGGAGACTTTAGCGCAAATTTCACATTCGTTACCATCCCTCAGCTTGACTTCTTTCTGCGCCTTCAGGTGTTCAGGAGGTCGTCTTTGACTTGCCATGTTACTCACCCTTGATTTGCTTATTGGAGGAACCTTCAAATACTTCTGGACTTCCCCCTAGAATAGAGATAGTGCTATTTGGAGCAACCGACTTGACTGACTCAGCTACCTGATAAGCAACCTTAACGTAGTTCTCATCATCCAAATTGTTGACTGTTATTTTAAGAGATTTTTTACCCACTGTTCACCTCATGTAGTTAAAGAGAAAAATTGTTGACCATTAGAATCGGTTGCCCTGGCTTCAACCATACCATCTCCCAAAGTGATGGTAATCTCTGGTCTTTTAGACAGTATAGGCTGCCCTTTTTCATCGCGATACAGGACCCAAACAACAACTTCCTCGTTTGATTTCTGTACTACTATATGAATCTCTTCACCCTGGTGTGAGACATTCAAAACTTTGTCACCTTCCTGGAGAATTTTTACGATTAGACTGTCTTTCATCTCAGTGATATCTTATTAAATTTATAGGTCGCTCCATCTATTTGACATTTCCAAGGGAGTAAACTTGCTCTTTATCCATACTAGCAATTATATTTTTTGTCGGCTAGCCAAAAGTATGGTAGTTATCGGGACTTTTCCCGTTGATAACGCGCTCCAAAATAGGGAAATGTTGGTAAATGTTGGTAAATGTTGGATACAATACAAACAACCCTGACATCTACGCGACTCTATGAACCTTAAGGAAGTGGTAAAACTCGCAGACGATCTGGTATTTGCTCGAACAGGTAAGCATCTCAATGACTTACAAGAGAAAATCCTGTGCGGGACATGGCAACATGAGGATTACAACGAGATTGCCAAGGAGGTTAACCTCTCTGAGGCTCGTGTTAGAGAGGTTGGAATGGAATTATGGCAGATACTCTCAAAAGAGTTAGGAAAAAAAGTCAGTAAATCAAATTTTCGCTCGGCAATGCAGAGGTGGCAAGTTTCAAATGTCTCAAATTTTGCAAAAGATGTGGTAGGGATTGGTATCTTTAACACCTGTGCAGAAGGTAGACATCCGCCAAACATACCGAACTCACGCCCACCAAATCAAGAAACCTCACATCAAGATTTAAGCGAGATGCCGGAATTGGGTGATTTCTTCGATCGCACTCCCGAACTCCACACCCTGACCACCTGGATTCTACAACAACGCTGCCGCCTCATCACCCTCACCGGTATCAGCGGTATCGGCAAAACCACCCTAGCAGTCCAACTCGTACAACAAATTAAAAACGAGTTTGAGTACGCAGTTTGGTACACACTAGACGACTTCCCCACCCTAGACAAATTTCAATCTAACCTAATACAGCTTTTTTCCCATTCCGAAAAAGAAGATTCATCCCCAACAAACCAAAAACGCTTACCGCTGATTAAGTGTTTACAAAACCATCGCTGTTTAATCGTCTTAGATGACGTTCACAACCTTTTCTGTAGCGGCGAACTGGCAGGAAAATATAAACCAGAATCCGAAGAATATCGCTCTTTATTCAAACAAATAGAAAAATTATCCCGTCAAAGCTGCTTTATGTTAATCGGTTGGGAACAACCGAGAGAAGTGGCTCAAATTAAAAGCCAAAATACTTCTATTCGTACCTTACAACTCAAAGGTTTAGACATCGCCGCCGCACGGGAAATTCTCAGAGATTATGGGTTAGAAGAAAGCGACAACAGTGAAGCACTCATTCATCGTTCTCAAGGCAACCCCCTATGGTTAAAAAGCGTGGCGAATCTGATTCAAGACTTGGGAGGAGGCGTGACAGAGTTATTACCAAATGATACTATATTGTTGCCGGAAGATTTGAAAGATGTTTTACAGCAGCAGTTCGATCGCCTATCGGAACTAGAAAAACAAGTAATCTCCTTATTAGCAAAAGAAAGCCACCCAATCAACCGAGCAAAATTGCTAGAAAATGACATAATTCCGGCTTCAGATTTGCTAAATGCGCTGCAATCTCTATCGCGGCGCTGCTTGATAGAACAACAAGCAAATTTTTACACGATTTCACCTGTACTGAGGCAATATGCGATCGTCTATGCGATGTAATTGATATCACTTAGTCTCCGGAGGCAGACTTAGTTTGTATAGCAATTTCAATCGCCGAGTGATTAAATACATAAAAGCGCACAAACAAAAACCGGGCAACTTCAAAGCTACCCGGCAATCCTAACTTTAGACTTCAGACAAATCTAAAATCTCAAACCTAAAATTTTTAAACAGCCACAGTTTTCTTAGCAGAAGAGCTCAATTCGCCCTTAGCATACTTAGCTGCAAAATCGTCCAAAGACACTTGCTTAATCTTTGTACCGTGACCGGCGCAACCGAAAGAATTATAGCGATCGCTACAAACCTTCTGCATATACTTGATCGACGGCTTCAAGAAGTGGCGGGGGTCAAACTCGTCGGGCTTCGCAAACAAAGCTTCGCGCACCGCAGCAGTAATCGCCAAACGGTTGTCAGTATCGATATTGATCTTGCGAACGCCGCACTTGATACCCTTTTGGATTTCTTCCACAGGTACGCCGTAGGTTTCGCGGATTTTGCCGCCGTTGCTGTTGATGATTTCCAGCAATTCTTGGGGCACAGAAGAAGAACCGTGCATTACCAAGTGAGTATTCGGCAAGCGGCGGTGAATTTCTTCAATGCGGCTGATTGCCAAAATTTCGCCAGTCGGCTTGCGAGTGAACTTGTAAGCGCCGTGAGAAGTGCCGATCGCAACTGCTAGAGCATCAACGCCGGTTTGCTCGACGAAATCCACAGCTTGTTCGGGATCTGTCAGCAACTGATCGTGAGAAAGCGCACCTTCAAAGCCGTGGCCGTCTTCTGCTTCGCCCATCCCTGTTTCCAGAGAACCCAAGCAACCGAGTTCGCCTTCAACGCTAACGCCGATCGAATGAGCAACATTCACCACATCGCGAGTAACTTGAACATTGTACTCGTAGCTAGCGGGAGTCTTAGCATCCGCTTCCAGAGAACCGTCCATCATCACGCTGGTGAAACCTTGGCGCATGGCAGAATAGCAAGTGCCGGGGGCATTGCCGTGGTCTTGGTGCATGGAAATGGGAATGTGAGGATAGGTTTCAACTGCTGCCAAAATCAAGTGGCGCAGGAAATTTTCGCCAGCGTAGGAGCGAGCGCCGCGAGAAGCTTGCAGAATCACAGGGCTGTTGGTTTCGTCAGCAGCGCGCATGATCGCTTGGATTTGCTCCATGTTGTTGACGTTGTAAGCCGGTAAGCCGTAACCATTTTCAGCCGCGTGGTCGAGCAGCAATCGCATAGGTACAAGCGCCATAGATATTCCTCCTAATTATTTGTGATTTTTGGGCAGTGAATTTTGGACAAGCTCAATTCTTACGATAATATTAAGACAATTTGCCACCGATCGCGCACTATCTTTCCAGATTTACTTAAAAGTTCAAAAAACAAAATTTTGAGTTCCGAGCATTCCGCTCAAAACTCAAAATTCTTAACTCACAAATTTTTTATGGGTCGCCCGGGATTTGAACCCGAGACCAATCGGTTAAAAGCCGAATGCTCTACCGCTGAGCTAGCGACCCGCGAAAACATTGTTACCGCACACAATTTCTAACAGTAGCACCCCTCATTTGAAATAGCAAGTGTTTTTTAAACAAAATTTGCCGTCATGCGAACCAGCATCTCGCAAGTCGCTCCCGGCTGCAAATACATCAAGTGTTCGCCAGTGTTGAGGGCATTTCGAGGAGCAGTCCAAGGTTCCAAACAGTAAAAATCCTTGCCCTTCACCATCCAGAAAACCAACTTCCCATAGCTGGAGTTGTAACTGAGGGTGAGCCGCAAGCCGCTCGCCGCGTCAGTGACAGTAGCAGCAAGACCAGTGAGTTCGTCAAAGGAAACATCAATTTCATCCAACGTCGGGTCAAAAACTCCAGTGAAGTAACCCTTTTCATGGGTGTTCTGATCTCTGTACTGCATCCCTGGAATATCAAAGCGCAGCTTAGATTTGTCCGTCGCCAAAAAGTAGGGGTGCAAACCACTAGAAAACGGCATGGGTTCAGCAGACAGATTGGTATATCGCTGAAAAATTTCCAAAGAATTGCCTTTAATCTGATAAGTGAAGGCTAGTTGGAAATCAAAGGGATAAACAGCCAGCGTCTTGTCGCTGCTGTCGAGAATCAGCGTAATAGCAGCGCAACCCTCCGTAACTTGTTCGCCTATTGTCCAAGGCAAGTCTCGAGCAAAGCCGTGCTGTTTGAGCTGACGCTCGACTCCCTTGTGCGTGTAAGTATTGTCGGGGAGATTGCTGCAGATGGGAAACAGGATGGGAATCCCGCCACGTACAGTTAGATCGGGATTGGCGAACCGTTCCGCGTCCAAATAGAAGATTTCTTTGCCTTCAACCAGCCAGCTAGTGGCAATACCGCCCCGTTCCGGCACAACTTCTAGAGTAGAGTTAGCGGCTTCGTCGGAGAGGATATAGGTTTTGTACTGCTTTTGCTTGAGCGCGATCGCAAACACATTTGTCATCGGTAGTAGGTCATTGATCATTGGTTGTCAGTAAATCAGTCGTTAATAAATGGTCGCTAGTATCTTGATGTTCACCCATTACCGCCCTTATCCTCCCCCTGCCTCCTCGTTGTTCCGACCCCCACCGGCTAACCAATTCTCCCAGCTATAGGAGGCAGGGCGATCCGGTGATTGGAGCGTTTGCTGCTGTTAGCTGGAACGGTCGCGGATGCCGGCTGCTTTTTGAGTGCGACTTCAAAAGATACAGCCCGAGTGGGGGGAAGATAGCTTTGGGGACTCGGCACTGCTCCTTGACTAGGAGATGGGGGCGAAATAAACGGTTCTTTGATAAATGGCTCTTTTGTAAACGGCTCTGGTTCCCCGCTGGGATTTTGAGGTTGAGTGGGGTAGATGCGCGGCGGCAAATTTTGATTCAGAGGCGGATTTGACTCAATTGCAGGCCCTGTCCCGTTCGGGAAAAATGAGGAGTTGTCCGGCTGTTGGGGCGCAGCCGGCAAAGCCGGCAAAATCAAAGTAGGTTTGGGTTGTGCGGGCCCTTGCTGAGTGCTTTCACCAGAGGTTCCCCCGGAACCTCGCCCGGGCTGGTATGTACCGCTCTTTGCTGCTCCTGGCAATGGAGAATTTGGAGTTTTTGATGCCGCTCCTGGCTGGACTAGGGCATCGAGAACTACAGAAGATTGCATCGGTCGATCGAAAATACTAGAAATTTGCTCGACGCGTTTGAGGATGCGATCGGCTGCGGCTCCCTTCACCACATTGGGCTGAAACTTTTTCACCTCCACAGGCAGAAACTCTACCTTCATATTCCTGTCTTTGAGCGATACTTTCAGGACTGCGGTATCGTAATCCCTGCGAGCATTGCCGCCGAATATAAAATTACCCAGCGAGTAAACTATCGGACGGCCCTTGTAAATTTCTGCACCTTGCAATACCTGGGGATGGTGTCCCACTACCAAATCAGCTCCTTGGTCGATCGTGAACCGAGCCAAATCAATCTGCCAGTCCCCCGGATAATCTGCCAATTCGACTCCCCAGTGGTAATTCACAATAATCCAGTCTACCTGACCCCTAAGAGCTTTAATATCCTCGGCCACGCGATTGTTACGGCGGGGGTTAGTGCCCGCTTTCCCTTGGTCAGCGACGTTAAGCTCGGCATCGTAATAACCGAGGTAGGCAATCCGCTGACCCTTAACTTCAATAATATCTGGACGCCTCGCTTCTTTAATATCTCTGCCGGCTCCCAGGTGTTGAATCCCACTATTATCTAGAGTATTCATCGTCTCCACCAGCCCCGGTTCCTCGTAATCCATAGCGCGGCTATTTGCCAGATTGACAATATCCACTCCTCCGGCTGTTAATACTTTCACCGATTCTGGATCGGCTTTAAAATTTAATTGTTTTTTGCCAGACCCCAATGTAGAGCGAGTCAGCGAGTTTTCTAGGTTAACCATCGCCACATCTGCTTGCCGGTACTCGTCCATATTGGCGAAAGCCCATTGGTGATCGTTGGCAGCAGATGCTCCGAGCGCATCCGATAGATTCACATTTCCTCCGAACATCAGCGTTACTGTTGGGTCGTAAGGATTAGCAACTTGCTTTTGCTGTACTACTGGTACCACTTCTAAGGCCGCTTGCACCGTATCTGCACGTTTTGGAGGCGGCCCCGACATTAGCGCAGTTTGCTGGTAGCCGGATACTGGAGATACTAACTGCAGGGTCAGAGCTTCGTGGTAGCTAACCCAACACCCTAAAATAAAAGAGGCAAGTGCCGATCCCACTAGCAGCAGAGAACGATACGTTTTAAATTTAACCCAATCGACGACTGGTAGGGAACGGTAACGCCGACGCTGGCGGTTTGCCGGAGTGACAATTCGCACTGACTGTTTCCAGAGAATGTCTGCATCCCCAGCCAAGCGCGCGTGAATTCGCACTCCTTCTACTGCTGGCGAGTTGAGTCTCCAAAGTTGGTGGCAAATAAATTTGACTAAGCCTTCGCGGAGAGTGCTCCCGAGTAATGTAGTATCTGGCGCAAATTCGCGCTGGAATTCTACGAGGATTTGGACGCAGCCGGCCTGAGCCTGTTCGACGCGGGCATAAATCCCTTCGGGTCGCAGCAAGCTGTCAATCCAGTAATTGAGGGCTTGAAAGTTGCCCGATCGCGCTAGCTCCAAGATAGACGGCTGCGACCAATTTTCTGCGTACACCATCAATTAGCCTCCTTAATACGCACGAGCAATGACTCCAATTTGTTTTGAACGGAACCGCAATTCTTTTAGCTTAACCGCCACAGGTTCCGCTGCCCGTTTTGAAGCTAGTTGTTGGCCGCCACCATTTTCTACATTTAGGGGCTGCCTGCTGTCAGTGATTTTTATCACACTCAGGTCGGTAGATTTGAGATTTGAGATTTGAGATTTGAGATTGAGTTCACAGAGGGTAATCGGGGCCAGAACCAACGTCGAAACAAGAGGTTTCTGGGGGAATTGAGGCACAAGAGAGGGAGATTTATGAGGCAGAGTCTGTTTTTATTGTCGCTGTTTGAGTGTCGCTTTAGAGCTTTCGGTTTGAGATTTGAGATTTGAGATTGAG
This sequence comes from Microcoleus sp. Pol12A5, assembly GCF_036701435.1. Classification (NCBI taxonomy): domain Bacteria; kingdom Bacillati; phylum Cyanobacteriota; class Cyanophyceae; order Oscillatoriales; family Microcoleaceae; genus Microcoleus; species Microcoleus sp. Pol12A5. The sequence goes on along the minus strand of NZ_JAUBQU010000019.1, from coordinate 56,090 downwards.
CCAAGAGGCCTTAGCGGACAATAAAACAAACGTCGAAACAATAGATTTCTGGGGGACTTGAGGCACAAGAGAGGGAGATTTATGAGGCAGAGTCTGTTTTTATTGTGGCTGTTAATCGCGTGCCTTTGTCAAGTCCTAATGCTTCGATCTATGCTGGCAAATGCCTCTCACGAGGGATGCCACTGGCTGCACAACCTGTAATTGGATAAATGGCGTACTAGATAGATTTGGTGGTAAAATCAAATTTGGTAACTCCCATCGGTACCAAAGTTGCGGAAAACGTGAAACTGGCCAGTCCATACGGCTGTGCCTTCCGATGTAAAACCCAAAGTACGTTACGGTAAACAGGCCATATTTTAAGCAAGTTACACTGCGCAGGAGAACTGACAAATGCTACAGCGCAAAATCTATCAACTCTGTTGTGATGGTCGTGAGGTTTCTATTTTTCTTCGAGATCAGCAACGTTGGATAGAGCGCGCTCGTATCCTAGATATTGAAGGGGATCTAGTCACGCTGCGCTACGAAACCGACGAAGAAGACGAAATCAGCTCTTGGGAAGAAATGGTGCGTCTCGAAAGTATTGGAGCTGTGTCCCAGAAGTTGGCTTCGGTGTCCCGAACTAACTGCGAACCCCTAGTTTCTGACGATTGTCCCGAAGCCGAACAAATTCGCAATCACTACCCGGACTCGAATTTGGAATAGTTTTGAGCTCGCGCTTGAGGCACAAGGAAAACTTGGGGGAAAAGAAAACGACTTTTCTCCCTTTTTTGTGGAGAAATTATGCAAAAAACCCGGTTTAGGCCAAACATATTCTGGGTTGTGACCACATAAGCTATTTTGCCTTTAAATTTAAGCTTGATGGGTGGATCTGCTGCCCACGGGACAACAGCGTAAATACACAGTAGTTTAAAAATTCAATGCGCGACACCCTAGCCCTGCTGAAACAGGGTTTTTTGTCTGGGTGCGTCCAGGGCTGTTCTTTTGTTTTCTAGGCCTGCAGGCTGGTTTGTAGGTATCCGAGAGCTTATTCGCCGTCTGTTTCGCGATCTAGGAAAAGTTCCGACTCCGGTATCGCTTTAAATACGGGACAGTAACCGTCGGGGGTAACTTTAAAGCCAAACAAAGCACTGGACTGGTTCCAACAGCGCTGGCTGCGGTAGTGCTGACAATTGCCGCAGCATTCGAGGTTTGCCTGAACGGCGCTGCCTTGAAAAAGCAGTTCCCGCTGGGAGATGCCGCGCAGTACCAGCTCTTCGCCTTGCCAGCGCGCTTCTACCAAACCGGTATCGGCAAAATTGGCCCACCGAGGATCGGCTGTAATCGGACTCGGTAAGCTAATTGCTACCTCTGTCCCCAATTCGCTGAGTTCTCCCTCATAGTTGGTTTCTGGGATAGCGGGCTGCAAAAACATTTCCCCGATCGGCAATTCGACAAGTGTTCCGGCCGCCGGAGTGTGCAACTGGTAGCGGTTTCGCAGCTCGTCCAAGTTAGCCAAGTCAGCCAAATATGCAGGGGAACCGTGGAGTAAAATTACGTGCTGGGGACGCAAATTGTGGATGAGTTGGGTCGTCCCGGGCCCGTCGCAGTGTTCGGCTAGCAGATAAGTTTCGACACTTGTGACTCCAGATTCGGGCCTGTTGCCCAGCCAGTCGCTGACGGGATATCCTGGTTTTTGAGGGGCGAGCAAAATCCAAGGATGTGTGCCATCGGCAACATACAAAGCCAAATCAGCTAACTTGTCTGTAATTACAATACAGGGCGTGGCTCCCAATCCGGGGCGTTGTTCGGCAGACAGCCGGCGGACGCGGGGTTTCACCCTTTCGTCCCAAAACAAAGGTTGGTGCAGAGCAAAATTTTGGACGGCGGTGGGAAATTGGGGTAACAGTTCCAGATAAGCGTCGCACCCGTCGGCGACAGTGCCGTCCACCCAAATATCCAAGTCGCGGCCAGTAAAGTAGTGGTGACTGCGGAGCAGCATCAGCATTTCTTGGCCCAAACCAAGGGCCGGCGCGGGCAGCAGTACCGAGTACCCGTCGGCGATGGCGCGGTGGATGCGATCGGCTAACTGATTTTCCAGTTGTCGGCGGTGAGGGTGGCGCGCCGTGCCGTAACTGCCTTCCAAAATTAACACATCCGGCTTCATGCCCCTGAGTTCTCCCAGGGGTAAACCTTCCACCAAACGAGAATTGGACAGGAAAAAGTCGCCGGTGTAAACCACTGTGTAGGTGCGGTGCGGGGCGGCATAAGTCAGCAGCACAGTCGCCGCTCCGGGCAAATGACCCGACGGGAACAACTGCACGCTCAGTCCGGGGCGCACTTCTAGCGGCGACTGCCAGGGCAGTCCCTGACAGAACCGGGACTCTGGCTGCTGAGCCAGTTCTGGCCAGTTGAGCGGTAGCAGTCGCGCTGTCACTTCGCTGGCGTAAATTGGCAAGTGGGGGAAAGATTGATGGAGTGCTAGCAAACCTCTGGCATGGTCAGAGTGGGCGTGGGTACACACCACAAAATCGGCTGGCAGCGATCGATTTAGTGTCGCTGACAGCGGTGCAATATCCTCTATACCGCAGTCGAGTAAAATGCGGTGCGGCCCCATTCGCACTAGCAGACAGACCCCTTCCTGTGCGTGGCCTGCGCCGTAAGGTAAACAATCGAGATCCATCACTGCGGTTAGCTCCCTGCTTTGCACGCAACTTGCAGTATCGCCACATTTAAACATTGGTTGCGACTGCATTCATTCGATCGAGTTCAGTCTCGGACGCTGAAACCGGGTTTGATGGACAAAAACACTTTGTTGCCGCCCCCGCTCCCGGTTAAAAAACCCGGTTTATCAAAGTTCTGGTGCGTAAGCCCTAGAGCTTAATGTTTGCTCGAAGGCTCCGGCTCTCGTGCAAGGAAAGTAATTGCACTTAAGATTTGATGCAGCGCCCAGAAAGCGATTTTCCGAAGGCATGGGCCGGACGGGCATTCGGCCTTGGACAAAGTTCAGGCTACTGGTTCTTGCATCAAAAGTTACATTTTATTGCACCATGTAAGAGCAGCGAGCTCGATCTCATATTCTGAGTTTTAAACCTTTTTCCACAATTTGCGCCTGCTAAAAGGTAATCTTTTTTATGAGAAGATTTTAATTCAGATGACCAAACATCTTGATAAAACTTTACAATTCTTCATTTTCAGGGTTTTGAGGGTCGTGTATAGTCCAATCTGAAAAACGAAGAACCAGCATCGTGCTAGCTAACAGCTTTTGTCAGGGCAGAGAGAGACTTTATGAGCTTGCTCGGTTTCTTTGTAAAAGTTTGATACATTCTTCTAAGCAAATCTTGTGGCGATCGAGGAGGGAGTGTAAATGGCTTTTTGACCGAAAGCATCCAGGATACAATCCCCCGGATTCATCCGTGCAGAAATAAAAAACCTGTATCCGATAAAGTCGCCCCCGAATTTATCGGTGGGGTCAATACTTCAATTCTAAAATCTAAAATCTAAAATCTAAAATCTAAAATCTAAAATCTAAAATCTAAAATCTAAAATCTAAAATCTAAAATCGATTGACTGCCCCATAATACGTTTGTTTACTCCGCTCATTGACTAGGGGGCAAAAGGATGCGTTTTTTTTGTTTAACCCCAAACATAGCCACATAAATTCCCAAACAATAGATGATATTTATCCTGTAAAAATACTACTAACTTGCCAGAAGTAATCTCAGCTCGATGAGTCTCCAACCAGCCTGTAATCTCCTGTTTTTTATCATTTCTGGGTCTAATTTAGGGTTGAGTTTGGGAGTGTTTTTCACCTAATCCGTGCGCGGTTTAATCGCGAAAGTTTGAAGGGCGAGAGTGTTTAATTGTTTGGTATGTTTTCTAGAATAGTATCAGAGCGCAATTAAATCTGAAATGAGGAGCGATCGCACAAACCCGGTTTGAGCAAAAAATCTGGTTTTTAGATTTAGTATTAATGGGGAGACTGGGGAGCGCGCCGACCGCCAATAACACCTGCAATTGACACCTGCCTGGAGGTGCGAAGGTTTTTGATAAAAAATATTATGATGTAGCAAAAAAACTTGACATCAGCGGGTAATCGAAAGTAAAAATAAATAATAGCCATAACAAAAAGAGGCTTTATGTTTGATTCGCGATAGGCGATCGGCAAGTATGGCATTGAGAAGTTGCTATACCCTAAAACAATTTCTGCTAAAATACATCCGGTAATATACGGAGTATCTAGGATTTTTTCGCAATCTAAAATCTAAAATCTAAAATCTAAAATGGCAACAGCTATTCTTGAGCTGGAAATATCCAAACTCCCGCCAGAAATTACGGTTGAGGAGCGTTACAGCAAAGCCTTGATTTTAATTCGACTGCACGGAAAACCGATCGGCCAAGCTCTTTTTTACGTAGTCGGAGGCCGCATTGGCGGTGACGAATTACGGAAAACACTGAGGAATTGTGCTGGTGACAACTTGTGGAAAAACTTGCTCTACGACACTCTAGAATGGGATGAGCGGGGGTCGGTGGAGGCATTGCCGATCGCCACAGTAGCGGTTTGCACGCGCGATCGACCGGAAGATTTGCGGCGCTGTCTAGACGCGCTGATGCAGCTCCCAGATGATGGTCAGGAATACTTAGTAATTGACAATTGTCCCAGCACGGACGCTACCAAGGAACTGGTCAAAAATTATCCACAAGTCCGCTATGTGCGCGAAGACTTAGCAGGCTCCAGCGCTGCCCGTAACCGAGCTTTATGCGAAGCTAAACATGAATTCGTAGCGTTTACAGATGACGATGCTGCCCCCGATCCGAACTGGCTGCGATCGCTGTTGTGGAATTTTAGCGATCCGCGAGTGATGTGCGTCACAGGGCTGGTGATGCCCTTGGAACTGGAAACCGAAGCGCAAGAATGGTTTGAGTGCTACAGCCCCCACGGGCGGGGATTTGAGCGCCGAGTTGTTGATGGGGCGCACTGCAATCCTCTGATTGTGCATCTTGTGGGAGTTTCGGCGAGTATGGCTTTGCGGAAAAGTTCGATCGACTACATTGGCCTGTTTGACGAAGCTTTGGGGGCGGGAACACCCACGGTGGGCGGCGAAGACTGTGAACTTTTTGCCCGCATTTTGCGCGCGGGCTACTGCATTGTCTACGAGCCGAGAGCATTGAGCTGGCACCGCCATCGGCGCACTTGGGAAGAATTGCGAAAAACGCTCCAAGGCTACGGCATCGGAGTCTATGCTTTCTGGACGCGGATGTTTGTAATGAACAGAGAATTCAGTGTGCCTTTATTAGCCTGGGGATGGCTGCGGTATAAGCAAATTCCTGAATTAATTGCTTCTTGGCGAAAGCAACCGGGCTGTATTCCTAGCGATTTACTTTTGGCTCAACTGCGGGGGTGCATTAGCGGGCCGATGGCTTATTTTTCTTCTCGCAAGCGGTTGCGGGAAGTTAAAGGGGAAGTCAATCGATTTTAGATTTTAGATTTTAGATTTTAGATTTACTCCACAGATGAATCTGGAAAATCAAACTAAGGTCTAAGCTTTTTGGATTAGTCATTAGTCATTAGTCATTAGTCAGGAGGAACAGAGAGGTTCGGCAACGGATGGTGTAATAAATTCAAGGGATTTAACAGATGGATATTGAGGGGAGAAGGAAGAAGTAAGAGTGTTTGAAATTTTAATCACCACTTATAAGTTACCAAATACCAAATACCAAGGGTGGATCTCAGTTTTATACACGGAGGCCGGGCGCGTGCTGATTTGGGCAATGGCGAAAATGTGGGTCAGGCGGGTGAGATCGCTCATAAAGTGGGTTGTATAGGAGTGATTATTAGCTCAACTGGCCCCTACAAGACCCTACAAGATATTATGGTTTTTTGTGCCGTTATACTTAGCATTGGGCTTGATGTCAAAAAAGAGTATTTTATGGGCTCGGTCTCTATTCTCACAACGGGTTTGGGATTGCTATACAACTACCTAATTGAGAAAGTTGGAATTGCGAGAGTGCTTAATGGTTTGGTATATTGCCCTTGAATAGTACCCGATCGCAATTAAAGCGGAAATGAGGAGCGATCGCACAAACCGGGTTTTGTCAAAAAATCTGGTTTTTAGAGGTGGCATTAATAATGGCGAGGCTTGGTGGCGGTCTGCTGCCAATAACACCTTCAATTGACACAAGCCTCGACGAGGGATCGTTGCCGGTGGTAAAAGTTGTGTTGGGAAAAAACTTGACATCAGCGGGTAATTGAAAGTAAAAATAAATAAAAGCAATAAAAACAATGAGGCTTTATCTTTGATTCGCGATCAGCAATCGGCAAGTATGGCATTGAGAAGTTGCTATCCCCTAAAACAATTTCTGCTAAAATACCTCCGGTAATATAGGGAGTATCTAGGATTTTTTCCCAATCTAAAATCTAAAATCTAAAATGGCAACAGCTATTCTTGACCTGGAAATATCCAAACTCCCGCCAGAAATTACGGTTGAGGAGCGTTACAGTAAAGCCTTGATTTTAATTCGACTGCACGGAAAACCGATCGGTCAAGCTCTTTTGCCCGTAGTCGGAGGCCGCTTTGGCGGTGACGAATTACGGGAAACACTGATGAATGCTGCTGGTGACAACTTGTGGAAAAACTGGCTCTACGACACTCTAGAATGGGATGAGCGGGGGCCGGTGGAGGCATTGCCACTGGCCACAGTAGTAGTTTGCACGCGCGATCGCCCGGAAGATTTGCGGCGCTGTCTAGACGCGCTGATGCTGCTGCCAGATGATGGTCAGGAATACCTGGTAATTGACAATTGTCCCGCCACCGAGGCCAGCAGTGAATTGGTCAAAAATTACCCGAAAATCCGCTATGTCCGCGAAGATTTAGCGGGCGAGAGTGCTGCCCGCAACCGAGCTTTACGCGAAGCTAAACACGAATTCGTAGCGTTTACAGATGACGATGCTGCCCCCGATCCGAACTGGCTGCGATCGCTCTTGTGGAATTTTAGTGATCCGCGAGTGATGTGCGTCACGGGGCTGGTGATGCCCTTGGAACTGGAAACCGAAGCGCAAGAGTGGTTTGAGCGCTACAGCCCCCACGGGCGCGGCTACGAGCGCCGAGTGGTTGACGGGGCGTACTGCAATCCGCTGATTATAGCTCCAGTGGGGGTTTCGGCGAGTATGGCTTTGCGAAAAAGTTTGATCGACTACATTGGCCTGTTTGACGAAGCTTTGGGCGTGGGCACGCCCGCTAAGTGCGGTTCAGACAGCGAACTGTTTTCCCGCATTTTGCGATCGGGCTACCGCATCGTCTACGAACCGCGGGCTTTGAGTTGGCACCGCCACCGACGCACCTGGGAAGAACTACGCAACTTGCTGCGATGCTACGGAATCGGAGTCTATGCTTTCTGGACGCGGATGTTTGTAATCAACAAAGAATTTAGTGTGCCTCTATTAGCTTGGGGATGGCTGTATTACAAGCAAATTCCTGAATTATTTGCTTCTTTGCGAAACCAACCGGGCTGTATTCCTAGTGATTTACTTTTGGCTCAAATGCGGGGGTGCATTAGCGGGCCGATGGCTTATTTTTCTTCTCGCAAGCGGTTGCAGGAAGTTAAAGGGGAAGTTAATCGATTTTAGATTTTAGATTTTAGATTTTAGATTTACTCACATGATGAATCTGGGAAATGAAACTAAGTTCTAAGCTTTTGGGATTAGTCATTAGTCATTAGTCATTAGTCAGGAGGAACAGGGAAGTCCGGCAACGGATGGTGTAATGGATTTAAGGGATTTAACAGATGGATATTGAGGGTACAGGGAAGAAGTAAGAGTGTTTGAAATTTTAATCACCACTTATAAAAATCCCAATCCTAAATACCAAAAATTAATTTCCCAATTCCAAATAACAACTACTAATTACCAAATACCAATCTACTATGAATAGGGAAAATCCAACAATTAGCATAATTATTCCGAGCCACAATCGAAGTTCTTCGCTGCGGCGCGCTCTTGATGCTGTGCACTCGCAGACTTATCCGATCGACCTGCTCGAAGTTATTGTAGTGGCAGATAGCTGCATAGATGATACTTTGGCAATACTACAAGACTACAAAGCTCAGTTTAAACTGCAGGTGATCGAGGTAAATTGCCGGAGCGCTGCCATCGCCCGCAATACAGGAGCGGCTTCGGCTACCGGGCAATTGCTGCTGTTTCTCGACGACGACATCGAAGCGCTGCCGCCTTTGGTGGAAAGCCACGCGCGGGTTCACCGAGAGCGTCCGGGATCGGCTGTCATGGGCCCCTATCCGCCTAAGTTGCACGGAGGAACTAGGTTTTTTGACGTGGAAGTGCGCTCGTGGTGGGAAGAGAAGTTTTATCAGATGAGCCAACCTGGTCACCGATTTACTTATCAAGATTTGCTCAGCGGCAACCTTTCTTTGGATGCAGAACTGTTTGCTCGTATCGAAGGCTTTGATTCGGCTTTTGGGAACTGCGGCGGGGAAGATTACGAGTTTGGGCTGCGTTTGCTGAAAGCTGATGTACCTTTTGCTTTAGCGGAGGATGCTGTGGGCTATCATTACGAACACGAAACTAACAATCTCGATCGCTCTTTCCGCCGATCTCGTCAGGAAGGGCGATCGGATGTTTTGATCGGCCGCCGACACCCGGAACTCAGACCGACGCTGCACATAAAAGACTACGAAACTCCTTATTTTTTGGTAGACAAGATTGTGGTGGCGCTCACGTTTTTCTGGCCGGCGGTTATGGATTGGCTGGCTGTGGGAGGCAGGAAATCTCTGGATTTGCTCGAAAGCTTGGGGATGCGGGAAACTTGGCGGTGGTTGCGGGCAAAATTGCGCGGTTATTGGTATTTGCGGGGTGTGATTGATGAGCTAAAAAGTCGCTCTGCTATTTCTAGTTTTATGCAAGGGGGCCCGGCCCGTTCTGATTTGGGCGGACATGAAATTAACATTGATTTGCAGCAAGGTTGGGAAGCGGCAGAAAGTCTGCTGGACGCGGAACGACCGGCTGGGGTTTACCTGTATTACGACCAACTGGCAATCGGCCATATTTTTCCGCAAGCGGGGGCGGAACCGCTGCGGGGCGCTCATTTGCGATCGATTCTGGCGCTTCACTTTGCTCAACCACTGGCTGGGGCGATCGCGGTTAACGGTATGCCCCGCAGTGCTGAAACGCTTGAAGAAAAGCCTTTAGTTGCTTTTGAAACTTACGAGTTAGCCATTAATAGCTAAGTAAATAGGTGCAAATAAAGATTACAGGATGCGGGCAGGTGAGTGCCTTCATCTTCTCGCTTATATCTCGTTATGCTTAGCTAAACTAGCCCCTAGAAGATATTTTTTTTCGTGCATATCTACTGAATTCGGGGAAGTTAAACCAAAAACTCAAACCTCAAAAGTTGGGAAATTGGAAAATTGCCACCCCAAACTTAAAAGTCCCAAGTCAAAACTTTTCTATCTAGTGCCCGCTGCAAAATTTTCAGGAGCAAGTTATGGCAATAAAAGTTATGGAGATTGAGTTTGCCGAACAGATTAATCCGATTAGGCAACTCGAACAATACGAAGGAGTTCGGATTTTAGTTCGCTACCGGGGACGGCCTCTGGGCTGGGCTTATGTTAGTAACAATCCCTGGGAACAAACAATTTCCGCTGAGCGAGTGCGACAAACAATTCTGGATCAGTTAGGAAAAGAGTTGGTGCGATCGACTTTAGGAGAGCAGTTCGGCGCTGTTTCTGAAGCAGTGGCGGATCGCGACCTGCCGTCAATTAGCGTTGTCATCTGCACGCGCGATCGCACAGATTTGCTCAAAGGCGCTCTGGAAGCTCTGCTCGCCCTCGACTATCCGCACCGCGAAATTATCGTTATAGACAACGCTCCTGCAAGCAGCAGCACCGCTGAATTAGTCGCGCGATTGCCGGTACGCTACGTCAAGGAAGAACGGCCAGGATTGGACTGGGCGCGCAATCGCGGGATCGCGGAAGCGCGACATGAGATTATTGCTTTTACTGACGACGACGTGCGGCCCGATCGCGGTTGGTTGGGGGGTATTGCTTCGGCGTTTGCTGACCCAGAAATTATGGCCGTGAGCGGTTTAGTGGCGGCAGCCGAACTGGAAACCTTGCCGCAACAGCAATTTGAACTGATATACGGCGGAATGCTGCAACACCTCGACCGCCAGAAAACCGACGGTAGCAAGCTTTCTGTGCGGGAGTTGCTGTGGGCGAGCAAATACGGCGTGGGGGCGAATATGGCTTTCCGGCGGCAAGTTTTCGAGGCTGTGGGCAATTTTGACGTTGCTCTCGATGTGGGGACTGCAACTCGCGGTGGTGGGGATATTGAGATGTTTCATCGCATTTTGGCGAAGGGATACTCGACTTTTTATGAGCCGAGAGCTTTTGTGTGGCACTTGCACCGGCGCAGCGCCGAGGCTTTGAGCAAGCAGTTGCAGGATAACGGGCGCGGTTTTGGGGCTTATGTACTCACGTGCTATCGCAACCGCACTGTGCCGCGCTGGGAAATTTGGAAATTTGCTATGTTTCAGTGGCTTGGTTGGTGGCTGGTGCGCCGCTTGGGGGATCCGGGTTGGCTGCCGCGCAAGTTGGTAGTCAGCGAGTTGCTGGGAGCTCTCGACAGTCCTTTTGCTTACAGAAAAGCGCAGTTGCAGGCGCAGCATTTAGCTGAGATTGAGCCGGAAGAGCAGCTACAGTCCGAACCGCAGGAAGTCGCCGGAGGTGTGCGATGAAAAGTGTTCCCAGGCTGATTAACAGGCGCAAAATCGCTCATTTCTTCGATTTGCTGCGGGTATTGGTCGATCGCGATATGAAATTACTTTACAAGCGATCGGCTTTGGGGATTGCTTGGACTTTAATCAATCCGCTGTTGCAGTTAGCTGTATTTTCATTTGTATTTCGCTCTGTGGTACCGATTAACATTCCGCAATTTTCTTCCTTTGCTTTCAGCGGTTTATTAATCTGGAGTTGGTCTCAAACCGCATTATTTCAAGCAACGGGATTAATTACCAACAATAAAGCGCTAATCAGACAGCCAAATTTCCCCACGGCAATTTTGCCGGTAGTCACGACTATGACGGGCCTAATTCACTTTCTGTTAGCTTTGCCGGTGTTAATTATCTTTCTGGCAATTGATGGCGTTCAGCCGAGTGCAGTGCTGTTTGTGTTGCCGCTACTGATGGTTATTCAGTTTATTTTGACAGTCAGTTTGGCTTATCCCCTCGCCGCTTTGAATGTCACTTTTCGCGATACTCAGCACACTTTGGGCGTAGTTTTGCAGATGCTGTTTTACCTGACTCCGATTTTCTACGACCTCAACAGTGTCCCGAAACAATTTCAGCCTTTTTATCAGTTGAATCCTATGGTGCCACTGCTGGGAGCTTACCGCGCCATACTGCTCAAAGGTACGCAGCCGGATTGGCTGGCGCTGTTAATTGTTAGCTTGGTTGTGGCTGCTCTTTTGCCGATCGGACTGGGAATTTTTAGACGGCAAAGCAATACTTTCGTGGAGGAATTGTAAATGCGTCAAGCTATTGTTGTCAAGGGTTTAGGGAAACGTTTCAACCGCTACTCTGCAGATCGACCTTATACGATTATGGCGGCCGCTTTGGCGGGTTTTCGGCAGATGAAACCGCAGGCGCGCTTTTGGGCCTTGCGGGATATCAATTTCACTGTTTCTTCCGGGGAAATGCTGGGAATTCTCGGCAAGAATGGCGCGGGAAAATCGACGCTGCTGCAACTTATTGGCGGTATCGGCCACGCTCAAGAAGGAACTATTGAAGTTAATGGCAGAATTGGCGGTTTGTTGGATTTGGGTGCGGGTTTTCACTCGGATTTAACTGGCAGAGAAAATGTGTTTGTGGGTGCGGTGGTAGCCGGTTTGACTCGCCGGGAAGCGGCACGTCGGTTTGATGATATTGTTGAATTTGCGGAATTGCAACAGTTTATTGATAGTCCGATGCGGACTTACAGTACCGGGATGCAAATGCGGCTGGCTTTTTCGGTGGCGGTGCACACCGATCCAGAAGTGCTGTTAGTTGATGAACATTTGTCGGTTGGTGATGTGGCTTTTCAAAATAAATGTTTGAACAGAATCACCGAGTTTAAGAATCAAGGATGTGCGATTGTTTTGATTTCTCACAACGCGGCGCAAATTCATAAACTGTGCGATCGGGCTTTGTGGCTGAAATCAGGTGAAATCGTGGCTTACGGGGAACCAGAAGTGGTAGTCGGTCAGTATTTGTCAGAAATGCGCCCAGCCACCGAAAAACGCACTCCCATGCGTCCTCCTGAAATGACGACTACGGGTTCGCAACTGCGAATCAATGACAATCGCTTCGGTTCTTTGGAAGTAGAAATTACGGATGTTAAAGTGTTGCCGGATGATGAGATCAACAGTGGTGATCCTATTACTGTGGAAATTCATTATTCTGTACCGAAGCCAATTTCGGCTGCTATTTTTGGCGTGACAATTAGCCGGGAAGACGGTCAAAGTTGTTTTGATACTAATACTAATCAAATGGGCAGATTGCTGCCGCTGGCCGAAGGTAAAGGCAAAATTCGCCTGCACGTAGACAGGCTGGATTTAGGCAACGGTCAGTATTACGTGAATGCTGGGGTTTACGAGAAGAGTTTGGCTTACGCCTATGATTATCATTGGCACCTTTATCCGCTGTACGTGCGATCGACTGTAAGCCAAAAAACGATTCTTTGTCCGCCCTACCGCTGGGAATTTGATGGCAAAATGCAGGTTGCGGATTTACCAGAACCAATCGAAAAAGTTCACGCATTGAATAAGGATAATCCCGCCTATGCCAAGATTTCGACTCAGTTGAAAAATAAGCAGGAACCAGACTTTTTAATTATTGGCGCTCAAAAGTGCGGCACTGAACCTCTATCCGGCTATCTCGCCAATCACTTGCAAATTATCAAAGATGGTTCCCGCAACATTCACTTTTTTGATTTGAATTTCGAGCGGGGCGTTGATTGGTACAGCAAGCAGTTGACGCGCAGTGTGGCGGATGAGAAGGTGTTACTGTGGGAAATGACTCCTTACTATATTTATCATCCGTTGGTGGCCGAGCGGGTTTACAAGTGTTTCCCGGATGTTAAGCTAATTGTAATGCTGCGAAACCCGGTAAAACGAGCTTGGCTGCACTATCATCTAGAAGTCGCGATCGGCTGCGAAAAGCTGGATTTTGAAAAGGCGATCGCTTCCGAACCCGATCGCCTAAAAGGTGAAATTGAAAAGATCAAAGCCGATAAAGATTATTACAGTTTCAACCACCAACATTATTCTTATTTGTCGCGAGGAATTTATGTTGAACAAATCAGGAATTGGCTCGATTATTTTCCGAGGGAACAGTTGCTAATTCTCAAAAGCGAAGATTTTGAGGCAAATACCGACAAAGTTTTTTCGCAAGTGTTAGATTTCTTGGATATTAGTGCGATCGCAAGTAAAGAATATGAGATTAATACGGTCGAGGAGTACAGCAAAATACCAGCAGCAATCGAACAACAACTGACAGATTATTTCAAACCTTACAATCAGGAACTTTCTGATTTGTTAAAACAGGATTTTACTTGGATTTAGAATTGGCAGGTTGGGTTCAGAGAAGGAAACCCAACCCACCTCAAAATATACCGTTAATTATAATTGCAAAATGTTATGAAACGCATATTTCTCCTAGGCTCGCCTCGCAGTGGCACAACAATTCTTCAAAGCTTATTAGCTGCTCATCCTGAAGTTATTTCTTTTCCGGAATCTAAGTTTTTTCACTATTTGCTATACGATCAGTTTGCGGGAAAGTTGCCAGGTAGAATGGAAGCTTTTTTTAAGGATGAGATTAAACGTCCTGAACTTTTGAAAGATTTTGATGACAGCCAAACTGTGGAAGCTAAAGCTAGTTGGTTTGTGAGAGTTTTGGATGGTTTGGCTGCTGAACAAAAAAAAAGCATTTGGTTGGAAAAAACGCCGGAGCACATATATTTTATTGATGAAATAGAGCGCTTTTTACCGGATGCGAAATTCATACATATTTTGCGAAACGGTATGGATACAATAGCTTCTATGTTTGATGCTACTAGGAGTTTTAACGAATTGTGGGGCGCTGGTTGGGATTTAAACCACTGTATCAATCGCTGGGAACACGCGATGTTAACTAGCCACAAATATATTAATAAATCAAATCATATATTAGTTAAATATGAGGAGCTTTTAGATAACAAAACAATAATTCTAGGAGAAATTTGTAATTTCATGGGCATTGAATATGACGATACAATGCTCGTTAATTATCAAGAAAAAGCAGCCAAGCTAAGTTTAAATCTACCTTGGCATAAAGGAATTGAGAGAGATGTCAAAAGTAGTAACGTTCACAAATATCATAAAATTTTCACGCGAAATGAAATTAGATATGTTTTAGAGAAAATTCAGCGAGTCCAGGGTGAAATGGCGTGGAAAGTTACGGTGGAAGTGAGCGAACCAATTTCGGATATTTACGCTTTGCAAATATGCGATCGCCTGTGCTGTACGATCGAACTAGAAGGAATTCAACTAGGTATTATTGAATTGCCGATTTGCGATGGCATGGTTGCGGCTTCGGTTTTGGCGGATGCGGTTGCAGCCCAGTATGCTTGGCAAATTCTCGATCGCTTCTTTCAACGCAATCGCTGCGAAAAAGGCAATAAGTTGTGGGAAATGTTGCTGGAACCATTGCACCCTAAACATGACTGGACGCTATTTCTGCAAGAATTATGGGGGCGTCCGCATTGGCATTTGGAGGATTTATACAATCCTGAAATAGCTGAGAAAGTCCCAACAATTACCCTCGAAAAAGATTTGATTGCTGTAGAAGTTAGCGATGAATTTGCTAATATAAAAGTTGAGCTTTCTGAAATAAATGTGCTGGTGAAAGTAGGCGGCGTTGCTGTCGGTATTGTCACTGTTGCGGTGGAAAATAATTTTGTTTCGGCTCAAAAATTGCGATCGACAATTACTCGAAATATGGGTTTTGAGTTGTGCGTCGCCGCCGTGCGAGAAGCTTTGGTTGGAAAACCACTCAACGGCAAGCAATGGCTGCGATCGCGCTTAGCCTGTTGTGCTCAACAAAGGTCGAATTTGCCCGACTCGTTCAATGCACCGGGTGCTGGGGGCATTTATCCCCAAAATGCGGTGATATTCGGCAGGCGATCGGGTGCGATCGGGACGAGTGTCAGCCGCCGCGCCTCACTCCCGGCGGCGGCGCTGCAGGAAATCGAGTCAGCCGCGGCAATCGCGGGGGAACCGACAATGCAAATTCCCCAAGAAAACGAGTTTCCAAAGCAAGTATTTTACGCACCGGAAATTATTGGCTCAAAATCTTCTTATCGGGAAGTTTCTCACTCGGTGAAACCTCAAGTTTTGGACAATCATAGCGTTACACAAAAACTCCCGATTCTCTCGTACCGCCGCATTTCTCCTGACGGTTTAGACGCAGTTACTCCCCAGATTTTTGAACAACAGTTACACAAGCTCAAAAATCTGGGTTATCACAGTGTGAGTTGGGAAAACTGGCGAAGCGCAAAACAGGCTAAAACTCCTTTACCCGGTAAAGCTGTATTGATGACATTTGACGGCGGCTATCTCGACTTTATCCAATATGCTTGGCCTGTGCTAAAACGCTTTGATTTTACAGGAACTGTTTTTATTGTAGCGGAGTCAATAGGCAAGACAAATAGTTGGGAAAAAGCCGAATTTAAAGAAGTGCCGTTAATGGGATGGCCGGAAATTTTGCAATTGCGGGATGCAGGGATTGAATTCGGTTCTATGTCTGCTACTCATCAACCTTTGACTGCATTGTCGCCGACAGAAACTGTGCGGGAGGCGGTCAAATCCCGTGCTATCTTGGAACAGGGATTAGAGAAATCTGTTAAATGCTTTGCTTATCCTTACGGGGATTTCGATCCCATTGTAGCGCATTTAATTGGAGCTAGTGGATATACTTTTGGTGTATCATATCAATTAAATTTTAGCAGTTTTGACGATTCTTTATTGTCGCTGCCGCGCATTCAAGTAACTACCGAAAATGCCTTAAAATTAGCTTAAGTTAGCTTAGTAAGGTGCGTCAATCAGCGAGATTTTTCCTCAATCAACAATCTCTCAACGGACGCACCTTACCAGTTAAATTTATTAATCAATTCCTTGATTTTTCGCTGCAAATAACCGCCCAACCCTCGGGAAATTTTCTCAAACTTATAATAAAATAAAATCTCCATAACATCTTCTGTGTTCATATACTTTAAATAAGAAATTATTTTATCGGTCAGTTCATCATTAACATCATCGATATACTTTCTCACTGCTAATCTTTCCGAAATATTCCATTTCCGCTCAAACTTGCGGTGCATTTCCATCTCATAATCCCGAAAATCTGAGATTTTTCCCTCCAAATACCTTTGAATATATTTCCCGGCGATTTGGGCACCATCCATCCCGTGTCTAATTCCTTCGCCACCCAAAAAATTTACTGTCGAAACACTATCGCCGATCGCAATTATATTATCCTTGCAATAAATATCATTCAAACCGCGACTGTACTTCAGCATTGAACCGTGTTTGTCAAGAATTTTATAATTTTTAGAATTCAGATATTCATCAATCAGTAAATCAATATATTTTTTCAGCGGTGGCAAATGCCTCAGCTTTTTCTGCTCTAAAAAAATTCGGGCAGCACCAACTTTCAGCCTGTTTTGTTCCATTGGAAATATCCAAGAATAACCTTTAGGCATCCATTTATCACCCACAAATAAGATTAAATCGCTGCTGTATTTATTGTAAATTTCTGGCTCTAATTCAATTAAATATTCGATTCCGGTTCCCGACAAAAAATCGGGCTTATCATTCTCTTTTTCGTACATAATCGCCCTAGCAAAGCCAGTAGCATCAACCAATACTTTAGTCCTAACTTTGATAAGTTGACCGTCGGATAACTGTTTAAATTCGACTGTTGTTTCGCCCTTGCTTTGTGAATGTCCGGTGTAGCGATAACCCAGCCAAACTTCACCGCCAAATCGCTCAACTTCGCTGGCCAAAAATGCTCTAAATTTAGCAAAGTTGAGAACAACTCCCAAGCTTTCGGGAGACTCCCAAGTTTGACTGACTTTGCTGGTTTCAATAGTAAGTTTGTGCCAAAAGCTGCCGATAACGGATTCAGGTAAATCGAATTTAGAGATGGTTTCTAGAGGCGTCGCGGCGCTAGAAAAGTCATTTTTATTAAAATTGTCGTTTTGCTCTGCCAGCAAGACTTGGTGACCAGATTTAGCTAGGATTCTCGCGCAGTGTCCGCCTGCGGGACCTGCTCCTACTATTACTATGTCAAAACTTTTTACAGTCATCTTGCTTTTAACTCACTTCTAATGTCAAAACAGCCGCACACATATCAACTACTAATCGCCGAGTGTTCAGCCACTGGCGTTAGATTAAAATTTAAGGTACGATTTGGTTTCACGTTAGTCATTGTTTTTTCTGCCTTATCCTCAAGTCTTACTTCAATCCTGCTGCTCGGAACTCTAATGGTAAGGTGCGCTAGGCGCACCCTACAATTCTAGCTATTTACACGCTAACAGGAGACTGTTTGCGGCTGAATGTTGCTAAGATACGATCGCACATTTGCGACGGATTTAATCCCAAACTGGCAAATGATTGTTCAGGCGTTGCATGATCTACCAATGTATCGGGTACACCCAACCGCATCACTGGAACAACAACATTATTGTCCAACAAAGCTTCGGCTACTGCTGAACCAAAGCCTCCCATCAAACAGCCTTCTTCCATTGTGACAACTTTGCCGATTCGCTGTGCCAAAGGCAGGATTAATTCGGTGTCCAAAGGCTTGACAAAACGCGCATTGATCACAGTTGCTTCAATCCCGTGCTCGCTCAGCATCTCGGCGGTTTGCATTGCCGGATAAACCATTGAACCGTAACCCAATATCAGCAAATCGTCGCCGTTGCGGAGAATTTCGGCTTTGCCGATCGGCAATTCTTCCCAACCTTCCTCCATCAAAGGCACGCCGTAACCGTTGCCGCGCGGGTAACGCATGGCGATCGGGCCGCTGGTGTGGTTGATTCCTGTGACTACCATCCGCTGCAATTCTGCCTCATCTTTTGGTGCCATAATTGTCATATTTGGCAGACACCGCAAGAAAGAAATGTCGTACATTCCTTGGTGGGTGGGGCCGTCAGCGCCGACTATTCCGGCGCGATCCAAACAGAAGAAAACGGGCAAATTTTGGATACAGACATCGTGAATTATTTGGTCATACCCCCGCTGCACAAATGTCGAGTAAATTGCTACAACCGGGCGCATTCCTTCGCAGGCTAAACCAGCGGATAAAGTCACGGCGTGCTGTTCGGCAATCCCGACATCAATGTACTGTTTCGGCAGTTTTTCATGAAGTTTATCCAGACCTGTTCCGGTTGCCATTGCAGCGGTAATGCCGACAATTTTGGGATTATCTTCTGCTAGCTTTACCAGGGCGTGGGCAAAGACTTTCGAGTAAGCTGGAGGCTTGGGTTTAGTGGAGGGAATGCCTTTGCCGGTAGCTAAGTTAAAGGGATTTTGGGCGTGATATCCTACTTGGTCTTTTTCGGCGATCGCATATCCTTTGCCCTTCACCGTCACAACGTGAACCAACACCGGCCCTTGGATAGTATGAGCTTGTTTGAAAGTGGTAATTAACTCTTCCAAATTGTGTCCATCTACCGGGCCCATGTAAGTAAAGCCCAATTCTTCAATTACTGCTCCAACTTTCGAGACTGCTAAGCGTTTCATCCCTTCTTTGAGGCGTTCCATTTCTGGAGTAAAAGTTTCGCCAACAAAGGGAATGTGTTTGAATTGTTCCTCTAAGTTATCTTTGAGAAACTGCACTGGTGGCGACAATCGCATCTTGTTCAAATAGCGGGTAATTGCGCCGACGTTGGGGGAGATTGACATCTCGTTGTCGTTGAGCACAACTAACAAATTGGTTTTCGGCATATGGCCCGCGTGGTTGATCGCTTCGAGTGCCATGCCGCCCGTCAATGCGCCGTCGCCGATGACTGCTACAGTTTTAAAGTTTTCCCCCTTGAGGTCGCGCGCCATCGCCATTCCTAACGCTGCGGAAATGCTTGTGGAAGCGTGGCCGGCGCCGAAGTGGTCAAATTTGCTCTCGCAGCGCTTGAGATAGCCTGCAACGCCGTCTTTTTGGCGCAGGGTGTGGAAGTGGTTGTAGCGACCGGTTATCAATTTGTGAGGATAAGCTTGGTGGCCGACATCCCAAGTAACTTTGTCGCGATCGAGGTCGAGTGTTTGGTAGAGTGCTAAGGTCAGTTCGACTACACCCAATCCTGGGCCGAGGTGGCCGCCGCTAGCGGCTACAGTTTCTAAATGCTTTTCTCGAATTTGTCGGGCAATTTGTTCGAGTTGATGAATCGAGAGGCCGTGTAATTGGTTTGGGTGAGTCAGTTCGCTGAGATGCATATTTTAAAATCTTGCTCCTGTGAATCAGGACGAATCCTTAACAGATATAGGTTGTGCCTGCGAGGTTGAGTACGCGCAAACGTTAGAATAGTTTAACGGTTATTTGAGAAAAACTGTTAGGCGTAAGATTTTTGTTATTTTTAGCCTGGTAATTATAGTTAATAAATTGTGCGCCGTCAATATAAAAAAAGCTTATGTTGTTAGTTCCTAATCGCTAATTGTTAGCTGCCTGGAGATTATTAAGCATTGTTAACTACTTTTTGTAGTGATGGCTGACTTTTTAGCCCTCTTATTTCTGCAAGCAGACTATGATACCAAATCATTAACTGTGATGGAGCATCTCATATTTGTAAAAACACTTCTTCTGGCTCCTGCCTTCTGCCTCTTTTTTTCTACCTTCTGCCTCCTGCCTCAAAACTCCAATTTCTAGCTTGGCTGCTTTCCTTGAGATGATCCCACTGTGATTTACATAGCATAGCTGATGTCAAGTCATTGGTAACAAGTTAGAAATGAGTAGATTTTGTCAGCCCCTCTAAGTGGATAAAAAATTAACTAATAATGATAATTAAAAAAGCGGAAAGGTTGGACTAGCCCAATTAAGGCAACGATCGTCAATAAATTGTCAAATAGTTTTCACAGGTCCGCGAGAAAATTATCTAATACCAAATCCGGGTTAATGACCTCTAATTGATGACGACCGGGGCCAAAAGCAGCCATACGATCGCGGGAGGGACACCCAAGCTAGGGAAAATATTCACTTGTTTATCAACTGTCAAGCGAGCTGTATTTATTGAAGTTGGTGACAATTTTTCTTCAATATTTGCCTCAAAGGTTCTATTTTTTGAGAGTACACAAGCGAGTGAAGTTTCCGCAGGGTTATCATCAGGGGTAAGAGGTAACGTTTCCCGGATTTGGTATTATAAAACGATAAAATTGACGAGTAATTGAGCGATTGTGTAGGTAAGCTCACATCTGAACCATTCTCGCTCGCACAGGCTTTCCGGCTTGTTCCACAAAGAGTAGATTTTCTTGTGAAACGGGTCCCAGATCCCGTTCATAAAAGGCTTATTGAAAATGGTGCAACATCTCAGTAAGTAAAAATGGGTGCTAGCCGAAAAACCAACCGCGACCACGCAAAAAAAAACTTACAGGCCAATCTTGGAAGAGAAGATCAATGAGCTCTACCAGAAAGCATTCAATTTACACTGGGAAATTTTTCCCGAATTTGGATAGTAGATAGCTGCGACTCTCGAAGCATTTTTTTGTAAGCTCAAAAGCCTAGAAGATTTACCACAAGGGCCGTTGGTCGGAAAGAAAGAACACGGGGACTGAAGTCCCCCGCGTCGCTTCCCTCTGGAATCTGAAGACGCGATCGTTTCCCGCATCCCATATTACTTTTATGAAAGGTTCTGCTTAATTCAATCTCCCTTACTCCGGTGATGGCAAAGGAGTTTCCCCTTCTTCGGGCGGCGGAATTTCCGCAGGAGTCGATTCGGGGGACGGCGAGGGACTCTCGACCCCGGGCGACGGAATTTCCGCAGGAGTCGATTCGGGGGACGGCGAGGGACTCTCAGCTCCGGGCGAGGGACTCTCCGAAGGACTTGGGGCGGGAGTTTCCGGCGGTGGCGGAAGTGGTGCGGGATCTGGCTGGCGGCTTTGGAGGCTTTGCACCCACAAACCTAAACCGCCGCCGGCTAATATCAGCCCCAACACCCCCAGTAGGGGCAGTGGCAGCTTGGATCGGCGTTTTTGAAGGGGTTCCGGGGCGGGGGAAGTTTCGGGGTACAACAACTGTTTGGACGATTCTGAAAGCTGAGATTCTGGAATCCTCCCGGACTTCTGGAGGGACCGCGGCAGGGACGGCGGCAGCGACACCGAGGCGGACGCTGGCGCTGACGCCGGCGCTGACGCCACCGCCGGATCGAACAGTACCAATCTCTCAGGCGACATCCGACAGTGAGTGGCCACCACGGAGGTGTTGTCATAACCGTTTTTCTCGTTGGCGAGACGAATCCAAGACTGAACCGCGGCTTCCAAAGACATTTTGCCCTCAAGCACTTCTGGGCCGTAATTCTCCCAAGATTTCTCTACCCAGTCGTTGTCGCTCAAACCGTCGGAACACAGCAGCAGTAAGCCTTCCTCTTCGACAATAAATCGCTGAATCGTCGGGCGCAGGAAATCGCCGTCCCGCGTTCCCAAAGCTTGAGTCAGGGCTCCTGCATCGGCTCGCAGTTGAGTCTCCCAGTATAAACAATGTCCTAGCTGGACTTCCCTTGAGGCTACGTCGTCGTCCACAGTCAGCCGGTGACAGTAATTTTTGCCAATCCAATAAGCGCGGCTATCTCCAACATTGACTAAATAAAGTTCGTGGCTGTTATTCGAGGGCAAGTCCTCGGAAATTTTCACTTTTTGAGGCAACTGGAGGGCCATCACCAAAGTCGTCCCCATCCGCTGCCGCAACTCTTTTCCCTGCTCGTTATTTTGAGCGGAAATCACATTATTCACAACTTTCACTATTTCTTCGAGTTGCTTGATGACCATTGCTGGCGTCATCAACTCTTCTTGTTGAGCAATTTCTGCGAGCAAATTTTGGATTAAAGCTTTCAGAGACTGCACGGCTAATTGACTGGCAACTTCTCCTCCTTCGTGACCTCCAACCCCGTCGCAAACCATTGTCAAGTAAGGAATTAATTTGTCGTTCCCTGAAGTTTTGCTAGATTGAAAATCAGTAGCAATCGGATAGCAACTGTCTTCATTTTGGGAGCGTTGCGGGCCGGTATCGGTCATGCCGACTACTTCTAAGTGCAGAGGCAATTGAGCGGCTTCTTCTAATAGTAAATCGTTTAGTTCCAGGGCGATCGCGTCGAAATTCATGCTGCTGCGGCGCATAAACTGACAAATCTCTCCGAGTCTCGACTGCACCTCGGGTTGCGCTGATTCCACCAAACCTGACCACACATCTCCCAAATCCCGCAGCGTCGGTACAAAATTGCCCCGGTGCAGTTCCAGCAGGCGTACCCGCCAACCTTCCACGCGCAAATTTTCCGGTACCAGCAAACTCGAAGCGACTCCCTGTTCCGATAGCGGCGCCCACAGTTGGAGCATTTGCCACAGCCAGTAAACTTGGCGCGCGGCGCTTGTCCCCGACCAAGCTTCTAAAATAGAAGGATACAGGCGACCGAAATTATTGATGGGCACATTTTCCAACAAGAGCACGTCTGTCGCTTCCGGTGCTTCCCCCAAGGAAGAAAAACCGTATACTTCCGGCGTATGCAGCCGTTGGGGATACAAATGCAGGTAAGGCATAATGCTATCCGGCAGTTGTTCAGGGACGCTGGGAGGCAAAGCTGGACGGCTGTCGAGCCAGATTTGAGGTGCAATGACAAAGTATCGATCGGCTATTACCTTACCCGTCGGCACTTCCTCGGCTGCTTGTCCCACCACCCACACATAGCGATAAATTAAATCCGTTTCGCACGCTGCACAGTGCTGGCGGCCAAAGGTATTGCGGGGATCGGCACAGCTAAGATTCGGGCAATAAATGGGTTCGGAGAAACTGCTGATCATATCGAAATAGTTTGTGTAAAAACATTCTGAAGATATATAATTCGCAACCTCAAATTCATGAGCTTGAGAATAAACTGATTTTAGCCCCTATCAATTTCTTAACTGCCTTTGGGCCCCTAGAAATTGTAGTTTCTGCCAGTCTGCACCGGCTTAAATTGTAATTTAAGTTACTAAACTCTGACTTGGAGTACGGTAGAAGCCTCAACCTGATACCGTGGCGCGAAAAATCGCTCTGAGGGCCAGCAAGTCGCAAACCCTTGCAGAGTCAGTTGTTTGCATTTCTTAAATCTTAAATTTCCAATCTAAGATCTAAATAGTATCACCTATTCTTTTTATGATCTTGACTCCGACGCTCCTTTGGCTGCTAGCTGGGTCTTTGCTGTGTTTGGCAGAGCTATTTCTCCCGACTGCTTTTGTCGCTTTTATGATGGGACTGAGCGCCTTCGCCGTAGCTGGATGCTCTCTAGTTCTACCTTACGTTAATTTACAAATATTCCTGTGGATGGTATTTTCGACAGTTTTTGTGCTGCTGTCTCGGCGGTTGATACCAAAAGGCAAGGCAAGGGCGATCGCAGATTCTCAGGAAGCAAAAACTTTGACAGAAATTCCCCCCGGAGAAGCCGGCCGAGTCATTTATGAGGGGAATTCTTGGCAAGCTCGCTGCGAAGACACGAAGGCCACTATCCCCCCCAACCAAAACGTAATTGTCGTGGGACGGAAAGGCACTACTCTAATAGTTTTGCCAGAAAATTTATTGCATTCTTAAACAAAATGCGTAATTAATCACAGGCAATTAGTAGTTAGTCATCAGTCATTAGTCAACATTTAACAGGCAACACTCAACACTCAACATTTAATAGGAGGCGACCGTGGAACAAATTTTTTTACTCGTATTTTTAGCTTTAGGCGGCTCAGCCCTCGCAGGTTCCGTCAAAATTATCAATCAGGGAAATGAAGCATTGGTGGAAACTTTAGGTAAATACAGCGGTAAGAAACTGGAACCGGGTTTGAATTTTGTCAAGCCGTTTCTCGATCGCGTCGTGTACGAGCAAACAATTCGGGAAAAAGTCTTAGATATTCCTCCGCAAGCTTGTATTACCCGCGACAACGTTTCCATCACCGTTGATGCTGTCGTTTACTGGCGCATTGTAGACTTGGAAAAAGCTTGTTACAAAGTAGAAAATCTCCAGTCAGCAATGGTAAATATGGTGCTGACTCAAATTCGCGCCGAAATGGGTCAACTGGATCTCGAACAAACCTTTACTGCTCGTTCTCAAATTAATGAAATTTTGCTCAGAGATTTAGATATTGTTACCGATCCTTGGGGAGTGAAAGTAACGCGGGTAGAATTGCGCGATATTATCCCTTCTAAAACTGTACAGGAATCGATGGAATTGCAGATGGCAGCCGATCGACGCAAGCGGGCGGCAATTCTGACATCTGAGGGCGAACGCGAGTCAGCAGTTAACAGCGCCAAAGGTAAAGCTGAAGCGCAAGTTTTGGATGCAGAGGCGCGCCAAAAAGCGACTATTTTGGAGGCGGAAGCTCAACAAAAGGCGATCGTCCTGAAAGCTCAAGCAGAACGCCAAAGTCAGGTTTTGAAAGCTCAAGCTACTTCTGAGGCCTTGCAAATTATCGCCAAAACTCTGCAAAATGACCCCACTGCCCGGGAAGCTTTACAATTTTTGTTAGCTCAAAACTATCTGGATATGGGTCTAAAAATTGGCACCAGCGACAGCAGCAAGGTGATGTTTATGGACCCGCGCAGCATTCCCGCGACGCTCGAAGGAATGCGATCGATCGTGGGCGAAGGTAATAATAATGAGGTTAAAAAGTAGTCTTAGCTAGAATGGGCAATTGAAAGAGACTGGTAACTCTGTATGAGGGATGAAACTCCTCATACAGAGTTAGCATTAATAGCAAAAGTGATTGTGTCATCACGCGCACCACATTATTAAATAATCGGCGTTGCTGAATTAAGATATTATTGATTTTGAGAGCAATTTACAAAAAATAATTTAACACCAGTCATATTCTATGAAATGTCCTGAATGTAAGTCAACTCACATCAATAAAAATGGGCGAAAAAAAAGTAAGCAGAACTACCTGTGTGTTACCTGTGGCAGACAATTTATAGACTGCTATCAACCTCACAGAGGTTATGCTCAAGAAGTGAAAGACGAATGCCTAAAAATGTATGTTAATGGCATGGGTTTTAGGGAGATTGAAAGAGTCAAAGGTGTACATCATACGACAATTATGAATTGGGTCAAACAACTAGGATAACTCACGGGGAGCATCTCATATTTGTAAAAACACTTCTTCTGGCTCCTTCCTTCTTCCTCTTTCCCAGCAGCAAGAGAGCCTCGGCGCGTCGGGCCTCAAAACTCCAATTTCTAGCTTGGCTGCTTTCATTGAGATGCTCCCGACTCACGCCCAGAGCACCCTTCTCATTTAAAAGGCTTTCGGGCCTGTTCCACAAAGAATGAATTTCTTGTGGGTGGGATGTTATAGCCAGCCCATAAAAGCCTTATTGAGAATGATGCAAAATCTCAGGTTTCACCCTTTTTAAATTGGCTAACCGCCTCTTGAAATCGCCTGATATCTATTTAAACATCGATATTCAGGCAACTTCTCTTCGCCGTCAACCTAATAACTCGACACAGTTAAAACGATCGCCTCCCTATCTCCCAACACCAAACCATACTCCAAACCCTCAACAACCGCTTGATAAGAAGCATCCAAAATATTACCAGAAACCCCCACAGTTGTCCAGCGGTCTTGACCGTTGCTAAACTCAGCCAAAACGCGAGTTTTAGCAGAAGTTCCCGCACATCCGTCTAGAATTCGTACCTTATAATCGGTTAAGTTAAAATCAGTAATTGCAGGATAAAAATTCCGCAAAGCCTTCCGCAAAGCCGCATCAAGTGCGGAAACAGGCCCGTTTCCTTCCGCGCATTCGAGAATATCTTGACCGTTAACAGTCACTTTCACCGTTGCTAAAGAATTAACTGTTTCCTCCTTACCTTTATCGCAGTGAACTTGAAAACCTTTGATTTCAAATAAATGCTTGCGCTTTCCCAAAGCCTCTCGCATTAACAATTCAAAAGAAGCCTCAGCACCCTCAAATTGATATCCCTGACTTTCCAAATTTTTCAATTTTTCCAGAATTTGGCGGCAAGCAGGATTTTTGCGATCGAGATCCATGCCAAAAGTGCGAGCCTTCGCCAAAACATTGCTCAAGCCCGCTTGATCGGAAATCACAATTCGCCGCCTGTTGCCAATTTTTTCCGGTTCCAAATGTTCGTAAGTTAACGGATTTTTCTCAACAGCCGATACATGAATTCCACCTTTGTGAGCAAAAGCCGAAAGACCGACAAAAGGAGCACGATCATCGGGAGCAAGATTGACAATTTCACTAATCGAGCGACTTACTTGAGTTAATCTCACTAATTGCTCGTCTTCAATGCAATTCTGACCCAGCTTTAGCTGAAAGTTAGGAATCAAAGAACATAAATCGGCATTACCGCAGCGTTCGCCGTAACCGTTTATAGTTCCCTGTACCATCCTCACTCCTTCCCGCACAGCAGCCAAAGCATTAGCAACCGCAACTCCAGAGTCGTTGTGAGTATGAATTCCTAATTGTAAAGATTTTTGTCTATTAGTTCCTAAAGATTCTAAAACATCGCGAACCACCTCACTAATTTCGTGAGGCAAAGTACCGCCGTTAGTATCGCAAAGCACCAGCCATTCTGCACCGGCATCGTCGGCTACTTCTAAAGTTTTAATAGCATAATCTCGATTGTTTTTGTACCCATCAAACCAGTGTTCGGCATCGTAAATAACGCGCCTTCCCTGACTCCGCAAATATTGAATTGTATCTCGAATCATCGCCAGATTTTCTTCTAGCGTGGTCTTCAAACTTTCAATAACGTGCAAATCCCACGACTTGCCAAACAGCGTCACCCAGCGAGTACCGGCGGACAAAATAGCCTGCAACATTTCATCATTAGCTGCCGTAGTTCCCGGCCGCCTAGTCGAACAAAAAGCTACAACTTCTGCTTGAGTTAGGGGCTGTTCTTTGAGTCGCCAAAAAAATTGTACGTCTTTAGGATTCGCCCCCGGCCAGCCGCCTTCAATAAAGGGAATTCCTAAACTGTCTAACTGTCGAGCAATTCGCAGTTTGTCTTCGAGAGATAAGGAGAGTCCCTCACACTGAGCACCGTCTCGCAGCGTGGTATCGTAGATCCAGAGCCGATTTGTCATGGGAAATTGCGATCGAGAAATTGGTAATATATCACTTACCATATTAGATGAATATATTTGAATTTAATGCGATAATATATAGGAAAATTAACATAAATCTAACTGGGGTAAATTGCTGTGGTCAAGGTAGAAGCGCAAGGCAAAACATTTGAGTGCGATCGCGGAGCGAATCTCCGTGAAGTATTGCTCAAAAACGGCATCGATCTCTACAACGGCAACGCCAAAGTCATCAACTGCCACGGCCTCGGCACTTGCGGCACCTGCGCTGTCACCGTCGAGGGCGAAGTTTCCGAGGCCCAGTGGCGCGAAAAAGCCCGACTTTCGGTTCCTCCCCATTCTCCCGCCTCCAACCGCCGTTTGTCCTGCCAAACCAAGGTTTTAGGCGATATTAAGGTGACAAAATATGACGGTTTCTGGGGTCAAGGTTGTGAAACTGTCTGGAAACCCCAAGCATAGATTTTTTGTTAAGGAAGGCAGATAGGACGATCGCCTTGCCAGATAATCTGTAAGACTTGCATAATAATTCTAACTGTAAGGTGTGCTTAGCACACCTTACTCTAAAGAAACCCGAGAGGTCAAAAAAGCCAGAAAGTCCATATAAAAGTTAATGAATTCATCTAAAGATATTCTGATTATTGGCGGCGGAATAATTGGTCTTTCGCTAGCAGTAGAACTGAAATTGCGAGGGGCATCTGTCGCAGTTCTGACCGCCGATTCTAAACAACCGACGGCCAGGGCTGCTGCGGGAATGCTTGCCCCGCAAGCCGAACGAATTCCCCCGAGTCCGATGCTGGATTTGTGCTTGCAAAGTCGCGCACTGTATCCTGCCTGGGTAGAACGGCTAGAGAATATTACTGGATTGAAAACGGGATATTGGCGATCGGGAATTCTCGCACCAGTTTGTCAAAACGAATCTCAAGAAAAGCCGCTTTTGTCAAACCTTAATTATCAATGGTTGGACAGAGATACTGTTCGCCAGCACCAGTTTGGATTAGGTCAAGAAGTAATTGGCGGTTGGTGGTATCCTGACGACGCTCAAGTAGACAACCGCGCTTTATTTCGGACGCTTCAATTTGCCAGCAAAGAATTAAAAATTGATATTATTCAAGGCACTGCAGAGGAAATTGTTCGGCATAAAAAACGAGTTTTTGGAGTGGAAACAACGGCAGGAAAATTACAAGCTGACCGTTATGTTTTGGCTGCTGGTCCTTGGTCTGAGAAATTATTGGATATTCCTGTTTTTCCAAGAAAGGGACAAATGCTGTCAGTATGTGTACCAGAAGATTGTGGAGTTATCCAGCCCCTACAAACCGTTCTATTCGGGACTGGCATTTATATTGTGCCACGTCAAGATGGCAGAATTATTATTGGTGCAACTAGCGAAAATGTTGATTTCACGCCGGGAAATACGCCTGCGGGAATCCAAAGTTTGCTAGCAGGAGCGATTAAGTTATATCCCGAATTACAAAATTATCCAATTCTGGAGTTTTGGTGGGGATTTCGGCCAGCTACTCCTGATGAATTGCCGATTTTGGGTGGTAGTGCTTGGGAGAATTTGACATGGGCGACGGGGCATTACCGCAATGGCATTTTGTTGGCTCCGGTGACGGCTAAATTGTTGGCTGATTTGATTGCGAATCAGAACTTAGATCCGTTATTGGCTGCTTTTCATTATTCGAGGTTTGGACCTTCAGCACTTACTTGAACCTATATAGGTTGGGTGCAGCATACCTTACTGCTATAATAGGCGCATTCCACCATTTTTTGGTAACTCTGGAATTAGTTCGCATCCTGTTTTTTGGGTTGGTTTAATTCCCTGCATTTAGCGGCAGCCAAATCGTAAGCATTTTGGTAATCGCTACCGCCTAACATCAAATCGCCGTAATATTCATAAGGTTGATTGCCATAAATCGGCAGCGGGTCGTCTTCAGGATAATCTTCTTTTGATTCTTCTAGGATTGCTTTGAGTTTCTTGACGCTGAAGCGCTGGACTGGGAAGTAATGAATGTCTTGAGCGATGAAACCAAGATGGGGAAAGGTTGGGTCAACAATTCGCTCATCGAGTTCAATCCAGCTATATTCGATAGGTTTATATGGCACTCCCGGCACGGCTAAAAAGCCTTGAACATAAATCGCGCCCTCGGTGGCTAACGCTGCTTTACAAGCGTTGTCAAAGCAGTTTTTACGGTTGCTTTTGATGCGAGCGGCCATTTCAATAGAAAGCGTCTCATCTAATAGTTCGGTCATAACCCATTTCTAATCGCGTGTGCGATTAGATTGTAGCAAATCAAAGCTATCTCCGAGCACAAAAAACGCAGGCAATTGCGATCGCTCCTCAAATTCTATTCTCAAGGAGTTGAGCCAAAATCCTCTGCGCTTCTGGATGTTGTGTCAGCTTTGGTTTCCGAGATGGGTCGTTTGTCGATCGCCCCTATCGCCCGCCAATAAAAAGTTTTCGCCCGTAGCCCAACTTTTGAACCTGCGATCGAGTTGGGCTAGAACCCGGTACAGTAAAGTGTGGCACAGACGATGCAAGCAAAAATAGTGGCATAAATTACTGAATGGCGTGCAACCAACCAATGATATTCATACCTTCCGGTGCAGCGATTTGTTCGGCTGTTGACAGGCTTCACAGTTTTTTCTGTAAACAAAGCAGACTTGTGATAACCTCATAAATGTGCAAAAATCGGTTCCAACAAAAAAACCTTTGGAAGAAACGGGGAAAGTCCGGCGTAAATCCGCCCCTGTCCCGCAAATGTGATGAGATTATACAGTCTCTACGGTTCCGCATCACTTGCAATTCCTAACTGAATTATCGCTAACAGATTATCTGTAACGACCGTCAAGAGAGCTATCCGCTATCTCAATTTTGCTTCAAATCATTGCGACATACCATCCCACCCAAGAAATTATTCTGCTAACAAATGACTGTCAAATAGAAATCGATTTTCTGCAACAATTAGCAATTACTCTTACCGTTTTTTATGAGCAAGTACGTCAATGCTGGGATTAATTTCAGCTTGGCGAAACCATCTAAATGAGGAGCTAATGAACTAAATATTATTAGCAGGTTTGTCAAGTATAGGCAAAATTCCAACCGCAACTCACCCGCTTACCTGCAATAAAACAATTCCAAAAATACCCACCCTATCCTGATGCTAAGCGAAGCACTTATCCACACACCATAGACATACTGAATGAAAAACGCGATCAAAAAGTCGGATTTTGTGCTAGCTCCTTATATGAAGAGCAACAATTTGAAAGCTAGTTGCCAAATACTCAATACAGTGATTCCTTATATACTCTTATGGTTTTTAGCCTTTAAAGCTGCTGCCATTTCTGTATTCCTGCTGCCGCCGATAATGGTGTTGATGACACTTTTTTCAGGACGTTGTTTCTCTTTGATGCACGATTGCGGACACTATTCTCTTTTTAGTTCCAAAAAAGTCAATCGCATTATGGGTTTTCTGTTAGGTATCATCAATGCGATTCCTCAGTATCCGTGGTCGAGGGGACACGCTTATCACCACAAACATAATGGTAATTGGGATATGTACCGAGGCCCTTCGGCGTTGATATCCACCGAAAAATTTGCGGCGCTAAGTCCATTTAGCCAAAAGATGTATCAATTACTCAGACACCCATTGATGCTGTTTCCAGGTGGTTTTTTCTATCTAATTATTAAGCCACGACTCGCGCTAATCTTGGGAATTACTGGTTTTATCAGACATATTTTTGCTTGTCTCAATCAAGATTTGGGCATGGGTTTATCTGCAATCATTGCTTCTTATAAATCCAAACATTGGTATACGACGGCTGAATTTTGGGATTTACTGTTCAACAATATTTGTGTTGTTGCTAGCTGGATTTATCTGAGCAACTTACTGGGATTGGGCTTTTTCTGGAGTGTTTACTCAATTGTCATGACCTGTTCAGCAGCGATATTTATCTGTATTTTCTTTGTACAGCATAATTTTGACGGTTCCTACGCTCATAAAGCCGAGGGTTGGGACTATCTTCTTGGCGCAATTGAAGGCAGTAGTTACCTAAAATTACCAAATCTTCTCAATTGGTTTTCGGCTGATATTGCTTACCACAATATTCATCATCTCTCTGAGCGAATACCTAACTATAATCTTCAAGCTTGTCACAATGCTAATATTCACCTGCTGGCTAATTCAAAATCACTGACCATTCGCGATATTCCTGACTGCTTCAAATTCATTCTTTGGGATGCTGCTTCAGATAGTCTGCAATCGATTAAATTGTTTCAACAACAAGAAGAAATTCCATTCAGTAAAGTAGCTCATTAAAGTCGGTTTGCAATAAATTTGGTGGATTTTTTATCACCAAAATCCTAGGATTAGGGATGCAGTTAGTGGGATAAGTTTCAACCCTAACTTTCCTAGTTAAGTAGGTGGTTACAAATAAACATTAGATGGGGAGGGCGGGTTTAGGCGGGAGCTATACTAGCAGCCAGTTTATTCTGACAAACCCCGCCCTTCTAGTCACCAGTTTATTTGCACCTACCTATTTATCTATGGTCTAACTCTAGATAACTCAAAGTATCGGTCACTGGTCAGTGCAGCAATTCCTCTAATTTTTGCTGGTTCCACAAATACTGATAAAGCCCTGTTTCCCCTACCAATTCAAGGTGAGTGCCACTCTGAACTATTTCTCCCCTATCCATCACAAAAATGCGATCGGCACTAGCCGCCGCCGACATTTGATGCGAGATAAAAATTACCGTTTTGCGATCGGTTCCCGTTGCCAAGTTTCGCAAAATGTCGGTAGCCGTTTGATTGTCAACGCTGGAAAGAGCGTCATCCAAAATTAACACCGGGGCGTCAACTAACAAAGCGCGAGCAAGTGCCGTTCGCTGCCGCTGTCCGCCGGATAAAGTAATGCCGCGCTCGCCGACAACTGTTTTGTACTGCTGCGGAAAGTTGAGGATTTCGGCGTGAATTTGCGCTTGTTTGGCTGCAGCTTCAATCTCCGGCTGTTCCGCTAAAGGGTTTCCGTAGCGGATGTTATTCTTGATGGTAGTGCCGAACAGAAAACTTTCTTGCGGAACGTAGGCGATCGCCCCGCGCAATTCGGTCAATTTTACCTTGGTAATATCCTGTCCGTCTACAAATAACTGACCCGGATCGATATCGAGCAAGCGTGGCAGCGCATTAGCTAAAGTTGATTTTCCAGAGCCGATCGCCCCAACAATGGCGACAGTTTCTCCCGGTTTTATGGTAAAATCAACATCTTTAAGCGCGGGTATCTTAGCGCCGGGATAAGTATAATTTAGATGGCGGGCGACAATTTCGCCTTTGACTGGAGTTGCCAGTTCAACTGCATCGGCAACATCCTTAATTTGCGGTTCCACCGTCAGAATTGATTCGATGCGATCGACACTCACCTCTCCCCGCTGGTAAGCAGTAATTGTGAAACCCAACAGCGCCGTCGGAAACACCAAACGCTCGACATAAATCAGCAACGCCACAAAATCGCCAATGCTAATTTGACCATTAGCAATTGCCCCGCCACCAGCAGAAAGCAGCACCAACAAACTGATGCTTGCCAAACCGCCCAGCAGCGGAAAAATAAAGTTTCTAGTTTTTGCTAATTCCAAATTTGCTGATAGCAACTGTGCGTTTGAATTGCGAAAAGCTCGGCGTTCGTTTTCTTCTTGAGCGTAAATTTTAATTACGGAAATCCCGCTCATATCCTCCTGAATCAAATCGCTCATCGCCGACAATTCCTCTTGCACGGCTAACTGTTGGATGCGAAGTTTGTCGCTAAATAACTGAACCAAAACTAACATTAAAGGATAAACGGCGATCGCCAACAGCGTCAGCCTTACATTAATCCCCAGCATCACCGGCAAAGTCAAAGCATAGGCAAATGCCGTATTCGCCAAACTCAGCACCGCAAACCCCACCAAGCGCCGAATATTGTCCAAATCGGAAGTAGCGCGGTTAATTAAATCTCCTACCGTATTGGCTGCAAAATAAGACGGTTCTAATGTTAATAAATGATTAAATATTTGCTGTTTGAGGTCAAATTCGACTTGACGCCCGACGCCAAACAGCAAAATCCGCGACGCCATCCGAATTACCCACATAATTGAGGCGAGGATCAGAATTAGTGCCACGAAGTTGAAAACTTGGTCAAATTTAGTCGCAACTTGGAGAGTGTCAACTGCATTCCGAATCAGCAGGGGAATGTAAACGCCCACAGCATTGACAACTAATAGCGAAAAAACGCCCCAGAAGGTGGGCTTCCAGTGCGGGCGCATATAAGAGCCGAGTTTTTGCAGTCGAGAATAACGAGCCATGTGTTAGTGCGTAATTTGAGATTAATTGAGGAAAGGAAGAAGGTTCGGCAACGGATTTTGTAACGGATATAACGGATGCAAGGAACAAGGAACAAGGAAGAATGAAGAAGTCCGAGGGAAGGCGCAATCTTCAAGCTCATGTTTCAGCAATTAAGAACGTCCTAATAGTCTTGGCGGTTGCTATAGAAGGTAGAAGTTGGAAAAAATAATAGAAGCTCTATCGAAAGGTAGATGACCGCAAACTCAAGTTAAGAAATTTTTAATAAAAATTCTGCTTTGGGATAACGTGCCATCAAAATTAGGTTTTGGTATTAACTAAAACCTGATTATATCGATATGTAACAAACCCCATTATATCTGTGGGAACACGAGATCTGTGGGGACACGGCAATGCCCTGTCCTTAGCCACCCGGAACGAGCTCGCCCAAATCCCAATCCGTCCCCCCAATCCCCCACACCGTCGAGGCGCGCTACAATCAAAAATCGATCGACTTAGCACTCAGCCTCAGAGAGTGCTAAATTTGCTAATGTAAGCGATTGGAGACAAACATGACCAAAATAGTTGCATTTAGCGACAAATCTCGGCGGGCACTAGAACGCGGCGTCAATCAACTCGCCGATGCTGTCCGCATCACCTTGGGCCCGAAAGGCCGGAACGTCCTATTGGAAAAGAAATACGGCAGTCCCCAAATTGTTAACGACGGTATCACCGTTGCTAGGGAGATCGAACTCGAAGACCCCCTGGAAAATGCCGGCGCTCGCTTAATTCAAGAAGTCGCCTCCAAAACTAAAGATATCGCAGGCGACGGCACAACAACCGCAACGGTTATAGCTCAATCCCTCATTCGCGAAGGTTTGAAGAATGTCGCTGCAGGCGCCAACCCAGTCGCGCTGCGCCGGGGTATTGAAAAAACGATCGCCCACTTGGTGCTGGAAATCGAGAAATTGGCCAAACCCGTCGAAGGAAGCGCCATTGCTCAGGTCGCCACTGTCTCCGCCGGTAACGACGAAGAAGTCGGCGCCATGATTGCCCAAGCAATGGAAAAAGTCACGAAAGACGGCGTAATTACTGTTGAAGAGTCGAAATCTCTGACAACAGAATTGGAAGTTGTCGAAGGGATGCAGTACGATCGCGGATATCTTTCTCCGTATTTCGTCACTAACGGCGATCGCATGGAAGTTGATTACGAAAACGCTCGCATCCTGATTACCGACAAAAAAATTAGCTCCATTCAAGAACTAATTCCAGTTCTCGAAAAAATCGCCCGCACAGGTCAACCGCTGCTAATTATCGCCGAAGATATTGAAGGCGAAGCTTTGGCAACTCTGGTAGTCAACAAAGCCCGCGGCGTATTGAACATCGCAGCAACGAAATCTCCTGGTTTTGGGGAGCGACGCAAAGCTATGCTTCAAGATATCGCCGTTCTCACAGGCGGTCAACTGATTTCAGAAGAAGTCGGACTCAGCATCGATACCGCAACCCTAGAAATGCTCGGTACCGCCCGCAAAATTACGATCGACAAAGAAAACACGATCATTGTTGCTGGCGAAGAACACAAAGCTGACGTGCTAAAACGGATCGAGCAAATCCGCAAGCAGCTAGAAGCGACGGATTCCGAGTACGACAAGGAAAAGCTAACCGAACGCATCGCCAAACTCGCCGGTGGCATCGCTGTAATTAAAGTCGGCGCAGCTACCGAAACCGAGCTCAAAGACCGTAAACTGCGTATTGAAGACGCTCTGAACGCTACTAAAGCTGCTGTGGAAGAAGGTATCGTTGCCGGAGGTGGCACGACGCTAATTCACCTGATTACAAAAATAGATGCGATCGCACATACTTTAGACGCCGAAGAACAAGTAGGCGCTGACTTGGTGAAGAAAGCTTTGGAAGCACCTTTGCGTCAAATCGCTGATAATGCCGGCGTTGAAGGTTCGATCGTCATCGAGCGAGTGCGGGCGAGCGAGTTCAACATTGGCTACAACGCTCTCACCGACGTGTACGAAGATATGATTGCCGCCGGGATTATTGACCCGGCTAAGGTGGTGCGATCGGCTTTGCAAAATGCCGGTTCCATCGCTGGTATGGTGCTGACCACTGAAGCTGTGATTGTCGAAAAACCCGAGAAGAAAAAAGCCGGCGGCGACATGGGCGACATGGGCGGCATGGGCGGCATGGGCGGCATGGGCGGCATGGGTGGCATGGGCGGCATGGGCGGCATGGGCGGCATGGGCATGATGTAGTCTTCAGCCATTTGTTTGTAGTCTGTAGAGTGCGCCACAAGCACCCTGGATGTAAACAAGCGCATCTTATGTACTACCCGTCTACTGTTTGACGATTAAGACAGCTTCTCCCCTCGGCATCCCCTGATAGTCCGGGGGGACTTGAAGCTATCAAAGTCCCCTTCTTAAGGGAGATGCAATGGGGTTCGGCATTAAGCTATAAGCGATAGTTCTCAGGGATTTTAAGCTGAAGTTGCCACCTCTGCAGTGCGCGCCCTCTCGGTCAACTAAAATCCTTCCCAGAAACCGCGTCTCCCTCTCTCCCCCGATCCTTCAAGACGACGGAGTTACATTGTTGCTGTGCAAATCTTGAGGAGATTGAAACAGAGTTTCGAGATAAACTCTCGCAGCTTGGCGATAACTGCGCGAAGCTTCAGGCGTACCGCTATCGGCATTCTGCAACAAAAACAGCGACAGGGCCGCGCAAAATACTCGGTCTAGATCCCATTCGGGATGGGTTTCCAGGTAAGTTTTGAGAGAATCGTGCAGCGTTTCGGGAATTTCAGCAAAAATACTGACTGTTGGGTTCATCATTTTTTTTAGTCTCGCTAATAAATTGAAAACAGAACCCCCCCTTCGGCCGGATACAGGTGCAGGCACAGCCGAAATCAGAGCGCTTTTTTTAGGTCGGTCGCATCATTGTGCGCTATGAGGGGGTGGGTTTGTCAATGTTGCGAAATATTACAAAGTCCTTTAGATAAAAAAAAGGTTTACCAAATAATAAGCTTTTCAGGGCATTTTTTGTTACATATCTTTATGTGTTGGGCGGTTTATGAGGGATTGGGCAGCAAGTTAAGGAAATCCCCAATTCCGCAGCAAGATGCTACCGTGCCGTTAATTTCTGTGGAAAACTTTGTCGCACCTGTGGAAAACCTCAGACTTGCCTGTGGAAACGCTGTGGAATGTTTAGGGAAAAGTCAGGGAAAAAATAAGAATTGCAAAGGGCATGGGGCATGGGCATGGGGCATGGGGCATGGGTAGCAAGTAACAAATGACTAATAACAAATGACTAACGACTACTGACTACTGATTGCTGACTAATGACTTCCTAAGTGCCACTCTGCCGCTTTTTGGCCGATGGTTGCCAATTCTGTCGGCGGAATTTTGTCGAGATTGGCTAAGATAAACCTCATGGGATCGATCGACTGAAGTTTGTCCCGATGGCGCGCTAGGAAATCCCTGTAGGGAAGATCGATCATCGGTGCGGTTGATAGCAGCTTGGTTCTGCCAAAGTTGATCGCCTCATATCCAAACGCCAAAAGTTATCTTTTACTTTTCATGAGCGCTGGTCGTTTATTCAGAAAAATTAATGGGCTGAAAAATCACAAATCCCAACTCATAATTTATCCGCTGGTGGCGAGAACGTACTAGAGCATAACATTGATTTCCAAAGATAGGGAAACCGCCCAGCAAATTTAAATCTTATGTCGGTGTATCCTTCAGATGTTAATAACTTGGTCAGCGTCTCTACTGAAAAAAATTTAATGTGACCGTTATCCCAAAGAACGGTAAAATGTTTATCTAGTTGGCCAGAAACCGCTAAAGCCAGATTTTTTAAATAGCCGTGATAGGGCGTGGAAATAATTAGTTTTCCTCCCGGATTGAGGCATTTTTTGGCAGTTCTTGCTAGTTCTTTAGGATAAAGCAAGTGTTCGATTACTTCAATAGCTAAGACAACATCAAATGACTTCAGAATATCGGTATCTGGGAGGTCGTAAATATCTGCTTGGATAAACTGACACTCGGGGAAACTTTGACTGGAGATGGCAATTCCGGGCGCAGAAGTGTCAACGCCGACAACTTCGCAGCCGTGCTCTGCGATAACGTGACTGAGGCTGCCATTGCCGCAGCCGAGATCCAAAACTCGGAGTTTTGTCTTGCTGGTCTGCTGAAGTGCCGCCAGCATTTCTAATAGGGGAGATATCAAATAAGCGTGATGATATCTCGGACGGTTGTTTGTGTAATAATACGTATAATTGCTAAAGTTTTTTTTCATCGATTAAGCTATGGAGATTATTGCCGAGACCGCGAATTTACGGAGCGTGGGTACACTGTTTGCGCCAAGGTTCCCTACATTAGGGTTGTCAAAGTCGATCGGCAGGTCGATCGTCTCATTCTTTTTGTTTGATCGGTGAATTTTGTCACCGAATCAACCGGAGGGCAAAAGAAATCTTTCACAGGGTGCAAAATCTTGCATCGCCCATCTCTGGCCCATCTCTCGAAGGCATTCGCAAAAAAAAGTCCGATCGAGCAAGAATTCTCTATGTACACTAGCCGGAAACGGAACTTTTTGCCTGTTAATTTGGGGCGAGTGCATCGATGCGATTCTAGCTTCAAGCAACTGCGGTATGTCCACCCGACGCTTTTTGCAGCCTGAAAAATTGGCCTAGGGGCGATCGGATGCCAGTCGCTCCGAGAATTGAGTAGGGAAGTGTGACCGAAATCACAGGCATTTGCCAAACAAATTGCTGAGCATCTTTGGACCCACACACTTAGAATCGAGATTACTACAGTGGCTTCTATAATTGTGTTTAAATGTTGTTCTGAAGCTGTGTTGTCCAGTCAGCAGAGCACCCTAGACAGATTCATGCTTTCGGTCTGGTTTATTTCACTTTAATGGTCGCTGTTGGGTGTTGCACCTTAATTTAGATATTTCCTATGGTTAAGTTAGGTCAATCCTCCTTTCGCCGTATTTTACTGTCGCGGATTTTGTTGCTCAGCGTACCTGTTCTACTGGTGGGGGAGTATGTTACCTATCGCAAGGCACGCTCGACGCTTCTGGAAACTGCTCGTCAAAACTTGACAGAAAGTGCAGTCAGAAAAGCAGAAACTATTGAACAGTGGGCGAAATCGCTGAAGTCGAATCTGATCGGCGCTTCGGAAAGCTCGATGTTGCAGTCGGTAAATCCGAAGGATTATCAAAAGTTTATCGCCCAATTAGGGCAGCGGTTGCCAGCGCAGGTTGATTGCTTGCAATTGACTAATTTAAAGACAAATCAAGTGATAGCAAGCACTTGCGGGCCGCAGCCGATTCAGTCGCTGCCGGCAAAATTTTGGCCGCCCGTACAGCAGCAGCAAACGCTGCTGGACGACAAGAGCGTTTACATCAGCCTGTCCTTGCCTCAGCAGCGACAGGGGACAGCAAACGATCGGAAGGGGGCTTTGGGGGCTGAGGATTTTCCAGATGCGGGTAAAGGAGGCAGCGATAGCCAAGCGAGTTTGGTGTTGAGCGCTCCTGTTTACATTCGTCGGGGCAATACCCTGCAGTTGAGTTATGCTTTGAGTTTGCAGTCGGCATTGCCTGTGCAAACGAGCGCTCCCAAGGGTTCTTTAGCCGGCTATACGGTGGCGATCGACCAAGATGGGACGATTTTGGCGCACCCTAATATCAACCGCGTGGGCCGCAATATCGCCCAAGAGGCAGATGCCGATCGACTAAAAAGTATTGTCAAAAGGGCAATCGCAGGCGGAACTGCTTTTCTCCATCTATTTTCCTTTGAAAGAAATGGTGTAGAGTTGCTAGCAGGATACGCCGCTATCCCGAGTCCTTCAACTACACAGGAGAACAGCAAGTGGATTATTTTAGCTGTCTCTCGTTTAGATTACGCTCTGTCAGGTTTGGAAGAGATTCAGCAAGTTTTATTTAATTTAATTGTAGGCTTGGTTGCTGCTAGTATCATCGCGACTTTATATCTGTCTCGCGACTTGGCGCGTCCTGTGGAAAAACTGAGAGACTACGCGATGAAAGTAGATACGGAAGCGTCGCAGACAGTGCCCCAAGATTTCCAAATTAGGGAATTTAATCAACTATCAGAAGCACTCAACAGCATGGTGCAGCGCCTCAGATCCTGGGCCAGAGAATTGGAAGTCGCAACCAAAGAAGCGCAAGTTGCCAATCAATTAAAAAATGAATTTTTGGGGAATATTTCTCACGAATTGAGAACGCCGCTCAACGGGATTATTGGTTTTATTCAAATTGTGCGGGACGGCTACTGCGATGACCGAGATGAAGAAATGGAATTTTTACAGCGGGCTCACGACTCGTCCATGCAATTGCTCAATATCATTAATGATATTTTGGACATTGCTAAAATAGAATCCGGCACGTTCTCGATGATGTTAGAAGTAGTTGACATTACTCAGGTACTTGAAGACGCGATTGATTTGCAAGCGAGTCAAATAGAGGAAAAAGGCTTGAAGTTAAGTTTGCCAGCTCCTCACGATCCGATTATTGTTCATGCCGATCCAGAGAAGCTAAAACAGGTGTTTTTAAATGTTTTGAGCAATGCCGTTAAGTTTACAGAGTCGGGCAGCATTAATATATCGGTGCGGCTAGAATCTAGGACTAATTCTGGTAGTTTTAACGGCAGTGGTGAAAGTACGACGGGTCCTAGCGGTCAAAGCGATTGGGTGGTGGTGACAATTAAAGATACGGGAATTGGTATCGATCCCGAGCACCAGCAGAAATTGTTTCAACCTTTTGTGATGGCTGATGGTTCTACAACTCGCAGGTTTGGCGGTAACGGTTTGGGCTTGGCTATCTCGCGAAGGATAATGGAATCTATGATCGGAAGCATTACCCTGCACAGCGCGGGCGTGAATCAAGGTACTACGGTGATGATTTCTTTGCCTGTCAATCAGCAGTCAAGTTTTTATTTTCACAGCCCGGACTTAGTAACGGAAAAGGGAAATTTCAAAAGTTGAGGAGTGATTTTCCCAATCTAAAATCTAAAATCTAAAATCTAAAATCTAAAATGGTTTTAGGGGCTGTCCGCCGAGTTCGAGGGATTTGCTCAAAGTGCAGAGAATGCGGATTAATTCGACGGAGGCCGGGCCCGAAGAGGTAAGACAGGGGGTATTTGTTTGCACGCAGTTGAGGAAGCGATCGCACACTCGCCTCAGCGGTTCTACTTGTTCTAAACTCAACACTTCGCGGTGTCTGATGCCGGTTGGCTGTGGCGCGATCCTCTTCGTTGGCGTAGCCCCCGTAGGGGCGGGCTTCGCGATCGCACTTTCAAAACAGTTATTCTCTTCGCCTCCCCAATCTGGATTGCCGCGCTGCACAATCAGGGGAGTTTCTGGCGACATTTCATCAAAAATCAAGGTTCCCAAACTGCCAACAACTGTTAAGCGCCGTTGTTTGTCGGGATTTAGCCAGCACAGGTGAATAAATGCTTGAAATCCGTCGGGATAGGTGAGCGTTACCCAAACTAAATCTGCTAGTTTTTCTGCAGGATTAGTAGTCACCAGCGAAGGAGCAAATTGATTTTCAATTTCTGCTGCTTCTTGATTTATTCCTTCTTCCTTCTTCCTTCTTCCTTCTTCCTTCTTCCTTCTTCCTTCTTCCTTCGGAAAAACAGTACCCATCGCCCTTACTTCAATTGGCGTTTGTTCCAGCCAAGTATTGAAAATAGCGATATCGTGAACTGCCAAGTCCCAAAGGGCATCAACGTCATGGCGCACGGGTTCAAAATGGGTGCGCTGGGCGTAACCGTAGCGCAATTTTCCGAGTTGATGCTGTTGAATAATTCTTTGGCCTCGATCGACTGCTGGATGAAACAGATAAGTGTGGTCAACGAAGAGTTGCCGCTGCTGTTTTTCCGCTAATTGGCAGAGTTCTATGGCTTCAGTGAGGTTGAGGGCGAGGGGTTTTTCTGCTAAGACGTGGTAGCCTTGTTTCAGCGCTGCTGCTGCGAGGGTGTAGTGTGTGGAAGCTGGAGTAGCGATCGCCACAGCTTGCAGTCCCGGCAGGGCTTGCACTTGAGACCAATCGGTAGCTAGAATCACCGAGGCATCCAGATTGAATTTTTTTTGAACGACCGCCAATGAATCTCGATTCGGGTCTACCACCGCTAAAACTTGGCTGTTGGGATGTTCGAGAAAGTTGCGAATTAGGTTAACTCCCCAGCGACCTGCACCCAATACAGCTATTCCGATTTTCATTGATTATAATTGCAAAAATCGCAAAGTAATTATAGCATAATTTGTTATTATTATCTATGTTTTTACTCCAAAAAATCACTGTTGACTGTTGCTAGTAGTTATGTAGTAGTTATTGATTATTGGTTATTGGTAGCAGCTAACAAATAACCAATAACTGATAACACGAGTCAACAGTCAACAGTCAACTGACTATTAACTAATTTATTGAAAGCTACCTGAGCCGCTGCTTGTTCGGCGGCTTTGATCGATCGACCTTTTCCCTCTGCTACCAACTTTCCTTGAATGAGAACTTCTGCTGTAAAACGATCTTCCCCGCCCTGCACTGTCCCGGTTTCTTGGACGCTATATTTGGGCAAAGTTTTGTATTTGCCTTGAGTCAACTCTTGGAGAGCAGCTTTGTAGTTTTGGCGGGCAGGATCGCTGCGGATTTCCGCAGCTAGGCGTTGAAAGTGAGAATCTAGCCAAGGGCGAATTAATTCTAACGTCTGGGTACTCAAATAAAGCGCAGCCAGTACCGCTTCCAAAGCATCTGCCAGACGGGGTTCAGCCCCTGTTTTGTCCGAGGCGGCACTGCTGGAAACAATTAAATAGCGATCGAACCCGTAACTTTCAGCGATTTTAGCAAGAATGCGATCGCTCACCAAGATCGATCGAATAGCAGCAAATTCCCCCACTGTACAGTCTGGATAAATCTCAAACAACAATTCCGACGCAGCCAGCCGCACAACTGCATCCCCGACAAACTCTAGTTGCTCGTAATTGGCCTTAGCTGACGCGCTCGCATGAGTCAAAGCTAAATCGAGGAGATGCCATTTTATCGAAGCATGCTTCGTCAGTCCCAATTTTTGAATTAATGTTTCAAGTTGCTTTTGGCGACCCGGATAAATCATACCATTTTAGATTTTAGATTTTAGATTTTATAATTAATTGCCAATGACGGGTGACTATCCGGGCTTGGAGCTTGTCTAAAGTTGTATATTTTTTTGAACAATGTCTCAAATTCATATCACTAAAAAGCTTTTTATTCAAAAACCCAATAGTCCTTGTGGTGCTTGTACTCCGCTCTGTTAATGTGGTGAATAAGTGCCTCAAACGCTGGAAATCTCTGCTTCTGGCGATCGATAAATCTTCTTTATTTGATAGATTATTAGCAATAAATAACATATCCAGAATAAAGCTCAACGCTTACGATGACGCAAACACCTTAATTACACCTTGACTAATCTGCCCCTAAGCACCTTACCAAAATTTGGGTGGGGAAAAAGTCGGACATAAGCCGGGTTCTGTTCTCTCAACTGCAAGCAGTTTTCGAGGGCAGTTATCTATCTGGGGCGCCTGTTACCAGACGCCTCAAGCGGTACCAAAAAACGGAACTGGTAAAAAACCAACCATAGTTCCTCCGACCTTGCTCCCAACTGGGGTTTACCGAGCCAGCACCTCTCGATGCTGCTGGTGCGCTCTTACCGCACCTTTGCACCCTTACCAAATTAGTTTTTGCTTCCCAGTCAAAAATCCTCAGTTACTTACTAATGACCAATGACTGCTGACTAATGACTAATTGGCGGTATCTTTCTGTGGCACTATCCTCACGATCGCTCGCACTGGGCGTTACCCAGCAAGTTTGGTTTTTCGGGAGCCCGGACTTTCCTCAGACAAGCTTTCGCTAATCCGCAACCGCCTGCGCCTACTTTTTCCCCAGATTTATTGTACGCGATCGTTCGTCAATCAATTTGGGATTTGAGATAGAAGATTTTAACTTGTCGCCCGCTTAATTTGGACATTTGTGTTTATTCAAACTCTTGTACGGTCGGCTCGAAAGCCCGCCCTACAATTAAATTACCATGCAAATCCCCTTAAATTCACTCACGGATGAATCAGGGGGCGGAAAAGTTGGGAATTACGAGCCAAGGATTTATGGCACCGATTCCACTAGGGGCAGGAAACCTTTTTACCTAACATAATTTTTAATTATTCAATCTTCAATCCCAAATCTAAAATCTTCAATTCAGTTACTTTAATGAGTCATCTTTGATGGTAGAAAAATTATCAAACCAGCCACGCCGCCAGAAGAAG
Source organism: Microcoleus sp. Pol12A5 (assembly GCF_036701435.1). Taxonomy (NCBI): domain Bacteria; kingdom Bacillati; phylum Cyanobacteriota; class Cyanophyceae; order Oscillatoriales; family Microcoleaceae; genus Microcoleus; species Microcoleus sp. Pol12A5. The sequence continues at coordinate 12,141 of NZ_JAUBQU010000019.1, read as the reverse complement.
TAAACTAAGCCAGAGGCGATCGCTAGCATAATTCCCCAACAAAGCGGATAGCCAAAATACCAATTTAGTTCCGGCATATTCCAGGGAGATTTCTCTGTATTGAAATTCATTCCGTATACTCCCGCAACAAAAGTTAGAGGAATAAAGATACTCGAAATCACCGTCAGCAATTTCATGATTTCATTCATTTTATTACCAACCGAAGACAAGTAAACATCCATCAAACCAGAAGACAACTCTCGATAGGTTTCGACCATATCCATCACCTGCACCGTGTGATCGTAACAGTCGCGCAGGTAAATTCGCACCTCGGGACTAATCAAATCACTGCTATCTCGAATTAAAACATTAATTGCATCCCGCTGCGGCCAAATGGCGCGGCGCAGAGTCAGCAATTCTCGCCTGATTTTATATATTTTTTCCAGGGTTTTGCGGGTGGGGTTTAGAACAACTTCATCCTCTAATTCTTCAATCCGCTCTCCATAAACTTCTAATACAGGGAAGAATCCATCTATAATCGAATCTAACAGAGTATAAGCCAGATAATCTGCTCCATGTTTGCGAATCATTCCTTGTCCTTTACGAATGCGATCGCGCACTGGTTCAAAACAATCATAGTCCGGTTCTTCCTGAACAGTTAACAGGTAATGCTTGCCCAAAATAAAACTTACTTGTTCTTTATGAAAAGTATCTGATTCTGGATGGAGCATCACCATCCAAGCAATGATTAAAATATGTTCTTCATAGTCTACTACTTTCGGTCGCTGGGGAACATTAACTACATCTTCCTGAGCCATTAGGTGTAAATTAAACACTTCGCCCATTTGTCGCCAAGTTTCTTTGTTTCCCAATCCCAACATATCAACCCAAGAAACAGATGCTGTATCTAAATACGCAGCAGCTTTTTGAGGATTTGCCAATTTTGCGCGAGTTGCGGCTGTTTCGCAATAGTCAATTAATACAATCTCCGGAGGCGGCGCATCGGGTTCTAAGTCGAGAGTTCCCGGCGGAGCCCCCGGATCGTCATAAAAATAGTCAACATAGGAATCATCATCATCTTCTTCTTCTTTAATTTGTTTTGCAACGGCACTAGAAGTATGTATGCTTTTGTATACCATGCTAATATTCCTGACTTTAGAACCTTTAATTAGATTATCATTTTTCTGGTGCAACTACCAATTACCAATGACTAATTACCTCTGCCGAATGGGAATCTCGATCGCAAATTCAGTTCCCTCTCCCGGCGCGGAAATGCACTGTAGCGTCCCTCCGTGTCTTTCCACCACAATCTGATAGGAGATAGACAGTCCCAATCCCGTACCTTTGCCTACTGGTTTAGTAGTAAAAAATGGGTCAAATACTCGACATTTAACAGACTCTACCATGCCACACCCGTTATCGGAAATTACGATCGCCACCCCATTGTTCTCCAACACCTCAGTGCGAATCCGAATCCACGGCAATGTGTCGCAAGTTAAAGGTAAACTAGCAAAATCTTGGCCTTCCTCTTCCGAATAACTCCCCAGTTCCAACTTCCTATTCCTGACATCGGCTAAAGCATCAATAGCATTATTTAAAATATTCATAAACACTTGATTTAACTGTCCCACGTAGCACTGTATCGGCGGTAATTTTCCATATTCTTTAACTATTTGAATAGGACGATTCCTGCCATTTTCTTTGAGTTTGTGTTGCAAAATTAACAGAGCGCTGTCTATTCCCTCGTGAATATTAACACGCTTGAGATCGGATTCTTCCAGGCGGGAAAAATTACGCAAAGACAGAACTATTTGACGAATTCGCTCTGCTCCGGTTTGAATAGAAGTCAGCAGGTGCGGGAAATCCTCTTTCATGAATTCCAGTTCTATTTCTTCTGCCAAATCTTGGATAACAGCAACAGGTTCCGGGTAGTGTGCGTGGTACAAACTGCACAGTTCCAGCAAGTTTTTGGCATACTCACTAGCGTAAGTGATATTACCATAAATAAAACTGACAGGATTATTGATTTCGTGAGCAATTCCCGCCACTAACTGTCCCAAACCCGACATTTTTTCGGCTTGAATTAGTTGAGCTTGAGTCCTGCCTAATTGTTTCAATGTTTGCTCTAGCTGGCGATTTTTATGTTTTAATTCAGCTTCGGCTTGTTTGCGCTTGGTAATATTGCGCGCTAGAATAATAATTTGATCTGAATTAAACGGCAACAGTCGGGCTTCATAAGTTGTTTCTCCTTCCGCCATGGAAAGGGAATATTCTATATCGATTGAATTTCGTGTTTCGGAAACTTCAAAGATTGCTTGGGCAAATTGGCAGGCGACGTTGTGTGGCAATACGTCGGTCATTCGTTGACCCATAAAATGTTCGGGAGGTACGTATAAACTCGAAGAAGTTCCTGACAAATAATCCACGATTATACCGTCAGCATCTAGTCGAAAATACAAATCAGGCAAAGCGCGAAAAACTGCTTCTAACTCTAAAGTTTTTTGGCGCAATGCTTCCTCGGCGTAGTAGCGATCGCTAATATCAAAAATCACCCCGTCCAAATAGCAAACGTTCCCATCTGCGTCAAACACAGGAGAACCCTTATCCCACACCCATTTAACCGTGCCGTCTGATGCTAGCAAGCGGTATTCCAAGTTATAAGACTCTTTCTTTTCTATGCCTTGCCGAATAGTTGCTTCTACTTTTGCCAAATCTTCCGGGTAAATAATGCTAGCAAAAGTCCGGCATCTCCTGTCCAAAAGCCAAATAAAATCTGCCGCCGGGTAGCCGGTTAATAAGTAAACGGCATCGCTAATAAAATTAGTCGAAAAATCGCACTTCCAGCGATAAACCACTCCGGGAATATTAGCTACCAAAGACCTAAATCTTGATTCACTTCTACGCAAAGCTGCTTCCGATTCATGTCGTTCGGTAATATCGTGAGCGAAAGCTAGCACTGCAAATACATTACCTTCAGCGTCGCGCAGGGGAAGTTTTTGGGTATCAAAAATATGTACAGAACCGTCAGCAATAGTTGCCGGATCGCAGGGATTGTGGATGATTTCGCCGGCCAGTACAGCAAAGTCGTCTGTGCGGAAGCCTCGGAGATTTTTGGCGGAATTCCCAAACACTAGCTCTTCTGAAAATCCTAATTCTAAGTCGGATTTGCCAATTATTTCTTCGACTGTTTTGCCGATCGCCTGAGCGAAACTCCTGTTAGCCAAAATACACCGAAAATTTTTGTCTTTGGCAAAAATCCAGTCGCTAGTTTTGTCTATTACTGTACGCAGGAGTTGTTCGGAACGTTCGGTTTTTTCCAAAGACGCCTGCAGTTCTAGTTCTAGGCACTTGCGAGCAGTAATGTTTTCAAAAGCAACACCGACACAGTTGTTGGGTAATGGAAAAGCTTTAATAGAAAAAGCGCGAGTTATTCGGCCTCCTTCATCGCAGTCAATATCTTCAAGTTCTACGGCTTTCTGGGTGCGAATTACCGAAGCAAATGCTTGGGGAATGTTTTTCGATCGGAGGTGGGGAAAAATCTCGTCGATTGTCATTCCCAAAACATCAGCCATTTCTAATCCGGTAAATAGGGTAGCTGCAGGATTTGAGGCGATCGCCCTGAGGGTGCTGTCATCGTCTATGTTTTCTAAATGGTAGACGTACAAACCAATTTGCATATTCTCGACAATTTGGTCGTAGAGGCGCACGCTTTCGTCTACCTGCCTGCGTTCGGTAATATCTTCAGTAATCCCCAAAACGTACTGAGGACGGCCTGTGGCGTCGAGAATTGGCACTTTGCGGGTGTGCAGTATTCTCATACCTTTGTGGCGAGTTTGGATCGGCTCTTCGGCTATGTCTTTAACAGTAGATTGGTTATGATCGCCGGTTAATATTTCCCTATCTTGAGCAGTGAAAACATCAGCTTGTTCTTTGGGGTAAATATCGTAGTCATTTTTGCCGATCGCCTCTTGAGAGGTAACACCTGCGATCGTTTCTCCGGCTTTATTCCACAGCACAAATTTCAGCGAAGAAGCATCTTTAGCAAAAACTCCCACCGGCAGATTTTCTACTACGGAATTGAGGAAGGCTCTAGCTGATTTTAATTCAGCTTCTGCACGCTTGCGTTCGATGCCTAAAGCAATGACATCGGCAACCGATGCTAAAGTGTCCTGAAAGGGTTTTGTCAGGGGCTGGCGGCTGATAATTACCATGACTCCCACCAGCCGTTCTTCGACTATCAAAGGGTAGCCGGCGAAGGTCAGAATTTGCTTAGGAATTGGGCAATTTGTCGGCTTTTCACTGGTGTTTATAATTGCTACTTCGGAACTTTGCGCCTCTGTTGCTTTTGCGGATTCTTCCTCTGGGATTCCAAAATTGTTCAGTTCAAATCCGCAGTCAAATTCCGGTTTTTGCTGTTTGGCGATCGAGTTAACCTTACTTTCAATAAACCTAGCCCGATCGTCTGTGCGGCTGTAGATTCCCGAGGCTGCTTGCAATTCCCAAACATTATGTTGAGAGTTGAAAGTCCAAATTTCAGCAGAAGCGACATCAAGATTCCGCACCATTGCCTCGCAGCAGGGAAGCAGGATATCTTGAGGGTGTTTGGTGAGGGCAATACCGACATCGGCTACCATTGCTGTGAGGCGAGAAGCTTGGGCTTTTTCTGCTTCCAACCGTTTGCGATCGGTGATATCTTCCACCAAAGAAAGCACGGTAAAAGTGTCGCCGCTGCGAATAATCGAGTTGAACCAGCGACACCAAATTACCTGTCCGCTTTTAGTATAGTTGCGGTTAATTGAAGTATTGCCGTTGCCAGTGGCTAGTTCAAGCTCGATCGCCCTTACAGCCTCTCTATCTTCCTCGCAAACCAAAGCCAAATCGCCGAACTGCTTGCCCATCATCTCATCGGATGTCCAGCCAAAGATTTCCTCGGCGCGTTTCGACCACTGAACGATCCGAAAATCTTCATCCCAGCCCACCATTGCCAGGGGACTGTTAGCTGCGTTCAACCACAGTAAATGGTTCGATCGGCGTAACTGTTGAGTTTTCTGCTGCTGCCAGCGGTAGTGCCTGGTGATATCTCTACCAACGCCGAAAACCCGCATCTGGTTGCTAGAGGCATCCACCGCTGGCGTGTAAGCCGTTTCGTAAATTTTAATCCCGCCGTCTGCCGCCGTCACCTCATGAATTGCCAGCCGTTTTTTCCCGGTTATAAATACTTGTTGCAGGCAAGAATCAATCTGCAAGATTATATTTTTTACCGCAGGATTATTAGGATATAATTTCAATAATTCCTGATTAGTTTTGTTGACTATTTCAGCAGGCTCTAATCCCATCCAAGCCGCAGCAATAGGATTGATCGATAAATAATTTTGCTGTCGATCGCACTCTAGGAAAGCATCAACAGAGTTAGAGAAAAAAGACTGAAACGAGTTGATAACTTCCTGCATGGGTATTTTTTCATGAGAAAAGCTTAGTATTATGAAAACCTCGTGTCTTTAGACTCATATGTTGCACCATTTTCAATAAGCTTTTATGAGCCGACAGGATGCCCACCCCACAAGAAATTAACTCTTTGTGGAACAGGGTGGAAAGCCTGTTCTTGAGAATTGTGCAAGATGTGAGTAGAGTGATCGAGGTAGCACGCATCAGGCAGTTTTCACCGCCTTGAATATTGATTATTCCTACAGGGGGCTACTTGGTCGCTTGGTACTTTTACGATCTATTTTCAACGGAACAATTACCGTTTCCAATATTTCACCCGCATCGCATAGCAGCTTGGGCTTACACCCATATTTTTGATAATCTAATCAGTTAAGACGATAGCTAGTCAACTCTCTCTTTTGATTAGGGCATAAAGCCCAATCTCTTCAGAGCGGGGTGGTGACTTGCTTAAGCTCTAAAATTTGCCTAAAGTTAGTTTAACCCACTCAAATCTTTTTGGGCACTGTACTGCTGCGTTACTGCTGCCTTTACCGGTGCAATTTTTGGCGCTGTTCCCTATAATACAAAAATTTTAAATAAATAGTATATTTGGAAATATAGCTTAATTACAGCAGATGCTCTTTTTTTAAACCAGACCCAGCGGGTAAAAAAGTGAGATCGAGAGACGGGGAGACGCGGAGGTGGGTTAATCCACAACCTACGAGAAAAATGCTTAAGAAATGCCCGACAGCTTACCGATTCCCAATTCCCAATTCCCGATTCCCAATTCCCAATTCGGTAATCTGAAAGCGGTTTGGCAGTACGCCCAGCAAAGAACGCAAGCCGTGCAAAGCCATGTAACATAAAGATTGCGATATTTTTCTATGTAATATGGAACTATTAGATACCTTGATTGTGGGTGCGGGTATTAGCGGTTTGAGTTTGGCGCACGCACTTCACAAGGAAGCAACGAGTGCGCCGCCACTGAAGATTTTAGTCGCTGAGAGTCAGGGACGTGTGGGCGGGAACATCACCACTGTGACAGCCGAAGGGTTTCTCTGGGAGGAGGGCCCGAACAGTTTTTCGCCGACGCCAGAATTGATGAAGTTGGCTGTGGATGTGGGATTGAAGCAGGAGTTGATTCTTGCCGATCGCAAATTGCCTCGTTATGTTTATTGGCAAAAAAAGCTGCAACCGGTGCCGATGACTCCACCGGCGATGATTCAGTCTCAGTTGCTGAGTTTTCCGGGAAAACTGCGGGCGTTGTTCGGGGCTTTGGGCTTTGTCGGGCCGGCAATGGGCGCTGGACTTTCGCAGCAGGGTGACGAGGAAACTGTTTCTCAATTTTTCCGCCGTCATCTGGGGACGGAAGTGATGCAGCGGTTGGTGGAACCTTTTGTTTCTGGGGTTTATGCCGGCGATCCGCAACAACTTAGTGCGGCGGCGGCTTTTGGCCGGGTAGCAAAGATGGCTGATGTGGGTGGCGGGCTGGTGGCGGGGGCGCTGCTTTCTGCTAGGAAAAGACCGAAGAAATTGCCTGCAGACCCCAATGTTCCTAAGACTAGACCGGGGGAGTTGGGTTCGTTTAAACAGGGTTTGAAGGCTCTGCCAGAGGCGATCGCTGCTCAATTAGACGATCGAGTGAAACTCAACTGGCATCTGACTCGCCTCGATCGTACAGAACGCGAAACTTACATTGCTGTATTCTCGACGCCCGACGGACAGCAGGAAGTTGAGGCGCGCACCGTGGTTTTGACAACGCCTGCTTACGTTACAGCCGATTTGTTGCAGTCTCTGCAACCGAAAGTTAGCAGTGCTTTACAAGCTTTTACTTATCCTACGGTTGCCTGCGTTGCCCTAGCATATCCGCAGTCTGATGTCAAGGGAAAATTAGTAGGTTTTGGAAATTTAATTCCGAGGGGGCAGGGAATTCGCACTCTGGGGACGATTTGGACATCGAGTTTATTTGCCGATCGCACCCCTGCGGGCTGGCACACTCTCACCAGTTTCATCGGCGGGGCTACTGATTCGGAAATTGGCAATCTCGACTCAGAACAAATCGTTCGGGAGGTGCACCGAGATTTGTCTCGGATTTTGCTGAAACCAGATGTGCCACAGCCAAAAGTTTTAGCGGTGAAGCTGTGGAAGCGGGCGATTCCTCAGTACAATTTGGGGCATTTCGATCGCCTGCAACAAATCGATGAGGGCTTAAAATCTTTGCCTGGGGTATTTTTGTGCAGCAACTACATCGGCGGAGTGGCTTTGGGAGATTGCGTGCGAAGGGGTTTTGAGCGTGCACGAGAAGTGGGCGAGTATTTGCAGAACAAACAATCAGATACTCGATCTGAATGATTGTGTGGGGAGGACGGGTTTACCAATATCGAGTATGTTAATCCGAGATATTGGTGAACCCGCACCTACAGCCTTCTGCCTTCATATCCGCTGCCCAATGCCGAATGTTACTAGGTTGTGGGTTCAAACTTGTAACCCACCCCCCTAACGGTTTGAATCATCGAAATTTGAGTGGCATCTGGTTCAATTTTGCGGCGAATTTGACCTATATGGACATCCACCACGCGATCGGCTCCTACATACTCGTAGTCCCACACTTCATGCAGCAATTCCGATCGCCTCCACACGCGACCTGGTTTGCTGGCCAAACAGTACAGCAGGTCGAATTCTAAAGCAGTCAAAGCAACTATCTGACTGCCGAGAATTACCTCGCGGCGAACCGGATCTATTAGTAGCTCTCCAAAAGTAAGAGTTTGTTGTTCGGCGGGAGTAACAATGCGTTTGCGCTTCAAAATTGCTGCAACGCGAGCTCCAATCTCTACAAGACTAAAAGGTTTAGTAATGTAGTCGTCAGCACCTTCGGCAAACCCTTTCATTTTGTCAGCTTCATCGGTTCGGGCAGTCAGCATCAACACAAACACGCCCGTGCGTCTTTGCATTTCTTGACACAGTTTGTAACCAGTTGTATCAGGTAAATTTACATCTAGAACTACTAAGTCAGGATTGAGTTGCTCAAATAATTCCAGACCAGTCTGACCGTCTTCGCCAGACTCAACTTGATAACCTTGCTGGCTCAAAAAACGGTGAATTAAATTTCGGATTGCCGGGTCGTCATCAACCACAAGGATTTTTACAGGGGCCATGACCACAAGTTTGCTTGAAGAATTAGGCAAGAATATTCAGCCATAATAATAGAAAACTGGATACAAATCTCGAAAAAATTGAGCTTTTAATAGTTATAGCCCTATTTATAACCTACGCAAAATTTCAGGCAATAAATCTCCAGGAACTTTGGATAAGGCTAAATTTTGGCCTGGCAGCCCACATTCACTATAGAAAGCTCTAATCGTTTTGACAATATAGCTCAATGCTGTTTGCCGAGAATCAGCAGCTTGGGAGTTTGCCGCGGCTTGCAAGTTGAGTTTATCCCCATATGTTAACCCTTTGTCATTGAGATGTTGTCCCCATTCGGCGCACACTTGCAACTGGTGGTGCAGTGCTGCTTCTAGATGGCTTGTCTGTGCAGCTTTATTAGCGGCAAAATCTGGTTCTATGGCTAGTTGATAGTGGGCTAGTCCAAGATTGTTGCGGGCGGCCAAGGCGTCAAAGGTGAGTTGGGTTCGATCGAGCTCTCCGGCGATATCCAGGGCGGCTTCGTAGGCGGTAATCGCCTGCTGCAATGATTCCGTCCGCGCTCGTTTCTGCTGAAACTGGTTCGCCAAATGCCAATAAGCGGTACCGAGATTATTGTAGGTGGCTGCTGCTGCTGCGGGTACTAATTCTCTGGTGCGGTATTTCAATGCTTCGCGGTAGGCGGAAATCGCCCTGACTAGCAGGGATTCTGAGGGTTCGTGCTGGGCGAGGTTCCAGCAGGCGGTACCGAGGTTGTTTTGTACTCCGGCATAGTTGAGGGGTTCTCGTTCGGGACTGTAGCAGGAGAGGGCTTGGGTGTAAGCTGCGATCGCCCTTTTGAGATATACGATCGGCTCACCATCTTGGGCTAAATTCCAGTATGCTGTCGCCAAATTATTCTGAGCAGCAGCGTACTGCTGGGGTTCCACGGCGGGGTCTAGATCCAGCAGCGCTTGTTGGTAAGCTGCAACTGCGTGCTGCAAGTTCTCTGTCTTGTCTCGATAGCGCGCTAAATCGGCCGAAGCGATGCCCAAATTTTTGTTTAATCTAACGCGGGTTTGGGGTACGGTTTCGCTATCTGTTCGGTTCAAACCTTCAAGGTAGAGGGTGATGCTGCGTTCAAGGCTGGATAATGGATCTGAGGCGTTGAGGGCATTGGTGCGATCGCGCGATAGCATCCAGTAGAGAGTGCCGAGATCGTTAAGCAGATCGGAAATTGGCGGTAGGCTGTTGGACTCCTGGGCGTACTGAGTTAAATTTTGTGTCAATTGGGCTATCAGCCGCGCGCATTCATCAGTTAGTGGTATATTTTGCTGCGAGTTGCTGTCAACGTCGAGATATGCAATCACTTGTTCGATCGCGCGAATGGCTATTGTCAAGTTTTGCTCTGAAACGTCTCCGCCCAGGATGCGATCGCGGTAGTAATTCCCCAAACTGTGATAAGCCAAAGCCAAGGCTTCGCAAGAACACTGATGTTCTTGCAGCAGTTCGATGTATTGCAGAGTTTGCAGCGGCAGAAAATTCTCCTCTGATGTGGCATCATTTTCTGCTTCTAACTCATCAGAGGCTGCTGCTAGCACCAAATCTGCCAGTTCGACGGATTTAGAATCAGGCGCTGGGGACGGGGGATGGGAAATTGGGGATGGTTCGTCATCTGTCAGTTGGACGGATTTAGAATCAGGCGCTGGAGACGGGGGATATGAACTTGGGGAGTGTTCGGGAATTGGGGATTGTCCAGACAAAGAAGATATTAAAAGTTTGTTGCCAAAGTCTCCGCTGTCCCGCAGGTTTCGCAAGTCTCCGGAGTGCCCGAAGTCATCAAAGTGCCCGAAGTCTCCCTTAGCTGGAGTTGGTTCGCCTTCAAACTCAAATACTCCGGTTCGCCAGTGCCAAAA